>JASHYD010001412.1 GCA_030043175.1 Xanthobacteraceae bacterium
GCGGTCGTCCACCGCGGAGACTTCCAAACGTGAGCCACCACGCACACGAAAGGAAGCTTCGCGATGGACGAGTATGAGAGCCTAAGCCACACGAAATGGGACTGCAAATACCACGTCATCTTCATTCCCAAGTGCCGCAGAAGAACGATTTACGTGCAATTGCGACCCCATCTAGGACAGGTGTTCCGCAGGTTGGCTGGCGGGCTGGTGGCACAAAACGCTCTTCTACTAAAACCAATATGTTACGCGTAAACCTTTCACTAAACCCAGATAGGAATCCGACAATTATGTAAGTTTGAGTGCTGGTATTTGGAATTGCAACGATCTTCAAGTCTAAAAGGGCGCTAAGTACAGCTGCGAAAACGGCGCCGACAAATGGAAGTGTCAAACCGTAAGTTACCAAAAACGTTCTAGACCTCCCTTTGCTCCCTTCAAATTCGTGACGTTCCCAGATTGTTCTGGTTCTACCGTGGAGGGAGGCGCCACGGCGGAGGCCATTCGATGCCACGCGCTACTGAGGCGAAGCCGCGGTGCTCAGACCTGCGTCGGGGGACCACCACCATGATTGGCATTGGCATCTTCTTCAGCGTCGTCGGCCTTGGATATCTACGCTGGGCGCTGTTTGACCTCGTAGTGTACGCGCTGCCAGCGAGAGCAGTTGAGGCTCTCGGCATGGATTAGGCGTTGGCCTCTTTACGCTCCTCGCGCAACGCCTCCTTAATGCGCTCCATGATCTCCTCTGGGGCTTCTCGTGTTGCCTGCATTCCAGCTACGAGGTGAATCATGGCTTTCGCGGAGGTAACGTCGCCATCCTGATCATGCGTCTGTTTGGGCAGCGAGGATGCCGGCCCAGCGTCCTCCTTTGGGATAAATGGGCGGATACGGATCAATTGCTCTGTACAAAGAAATACGCTTCTCCCTGCCAGGTCCGTTACCGTAATCCAAGCCATGGAATACTCCTGTCGAGCCGGAGGCCAAAATCGGCATTGCCTCCGCAACCGGCGGAACCGTAGTAAACTAGCGAAAAAGATGATTTCATCACGGGGGTTTCGACGCCGAATCAGGTAGGTTAAAGCGAAACTGAAAATGCGCAGTTCGATCGGGGGATCGAGATGAGCCCGAAGAAGATGTCGAGTCCAAGCGACGATCTGCTCGAATTTGCGAGAGGAAAGCGGTTCGCGATTATCGTAGCCGATCCTCCGTGGCGTTTCCAAAATAAGACGGGCAAAGTTGCGCCGGAGCACCGCCGCCTGAACCGACACGGGACGATGAGCCTTGATGAAATCTGCAAGCTGCCTGTCTCGACGATCGCCGCACCGACGTCGCATCTCTACCTCTGGTGCCCGAACGCCCTGCTTCCTGATGGACTTAGGGTGATGGCCGAGTGGGGTTTCACGTATAAGGCGAACATTGTCTGGCACAAAATCCGTAAGGACGGAGGGTCGGACGGTCGCGGCGTCGGGTTCTACTTCCGCAACGTGACCGAGTTGATCATATTCGGAACCAGAGGGAAGAATGCCCGCACCCTTGCCCCGGGTCGCAAACAGGTAAACCTCTTCGCCACGCGCGAGCGAGAGCACAGCCGCAAGCCGGACGAACAGTATAACATCGTCGAAGCCTGCTCACCGGGCCCGTTCTTGGAGCTGTTCGCCAGAGGAACCCGTCCAAATTGGGCGGTGTGGGGAAACCAAGCAGACGACGACTACACCCCAACCTGGAAAACCTACGCCCATCACTCGCAGGCCAACAGGATCGAAGCAGCCGAATGAGATCACTCGGCGCCTTCCTTGAGTAAAGCCTCAACTACCGCCGCCGGTTCGCCAAAAAGGTGACGGTCGAGGAAGGTTCGACGTGCGGCAATTGTCGACGTCGCCCTAATTGTCGGCATGGCCAATTGAAGTCGGCGACGCAGTGCAACCACCTTAGTCGCTCACGCAGCCGCGCCTGCCGTATCGCCAGGACTGGTCTCCGATCGGACGGCCGGATATCTGCGCGAAGACATTAGCGTTGTTGAGCAGGAGCTGATCGCTGGTATCTGGCCCGGCCGGGCGCCTCGGGCACATCGGGCGCAACGTCGTTTTCCGCAGCGGCGGGAGCATCAGGCGCGGTATGGTCCTCGGGCACCAAGCGGATGGTACGGCCTAGGCGGCCCAAGGAATCTGCCTCGTGAAGTCGTTGATTTGCTCAACAAGGCAGTCAACAGTGGGAGTAGAGACCGGACGTTGAGATCCCGGTTTGCCGATCTTGGCGGCGTGATGTTGTCCGAATCGCCGGCGGATTTCGCCAAATTGATTGCAGAGGAAACTGAGAAATGGAGCAAGGTGATCCGGGCGGCAAAGATCAAGCCGGACTAGGACACCGCGCAATTCAACGCTGACCCAATCACATTAGCACCGAGACAGATCATTGCGCCGGATGAGACGCGAGCTGACGTTTGCTGCGTCTGTACTGCGATCAACTCAACCCGCTGTTACTCATCGGTCTCTATCGGGCGGCCACGCGCACGGTCACCCGGAGTGAAGTCGATGAAAAAGCGCGCGTCTTCCCTCGTCACAAAATATTCCTGGTAACCAGCACGTGCGATCGGCTGCATGGCTGCGGTATCGAGCAGTCCGTCCTTGATGAAGCGATCATCGATATGTATCCCGATCACTTGACCGAATGCGATGAACCTCGGTGCGGGAGTGCCTTCAATATCGGTCAATCGAATTGTCTGCAACCATTTGCATTCCAGGGCACATGGCGACTGCTTGACTCGCGGCGGCCTGACTAATGTGGAGGGCGCTGGTTCGAGGCCCACGAATTCCATCTCGTTGATGCCTCGCGGATAGGCCCATGACGTATCTTTCACCTGCTTGCGCAGGTCCCAGACCGCGAGGTTACAAACGAACTCGCCGGTCTGTTCGACGAAGTCGATGGTGTCCTTGCGGCCGTCGCTCGCAAACATCACCATGGGCGGTGCGCTCGATACACTGTTGAAAAACGAGTACGGCGCTAGATTGATTTCGCCCTTTGCGCTCATCGAGGTGATCCAACCGATCGGCCGCGGCCCGACAATCGCGTTGTAGGGGTCGTGGGGTAGTCCATGGTTCCGCTTTTGCGGTTCGTAGAACATTCGGTTGGAGCGCAACGATGGCGTGCGAGGTTGGAGGTGGGAACGCTATGATCAATCCTTCACCGCGGGTAGCTTGGGGTCAAGCGGGGCCTGACGGCCGCCTTGGGTCACGGACGGCCCATCAGACTCGGTGACTGGCACGTCTGGAGTTGCCTCAACTACGGATGTGCCAAGACAAGGGTATCGCCACTCCGGCTTCGGGCCAATTCCGGACTCTTGCAGTGCAATGAGCATCTAACGATTCGCTGCACCTCGCTCAATGGCCAGCGTTGCCCCTCCTCGCCGCGCTGCGAGGATCGTCGGTTGTCTGCTCCCACCCCGCGCCGGCCTCGCACGTCCAGTAATTGTTGAAGAGCAGCCGCCGTGTGCGTTCGTCTGGGGGCGGCAGGTCCGCGGGCGGCAGCTCCCGTCGCTGTGCCGGGACCGCGAGGTGTTTGATGACCTGCTCGAAGCCCGCCGGCGTGTAGCCGTTCAGAACATGGGAGTCGCTCGTCACCACGAAGCTGTGGACGGCGCCGCGGGCTAGCCAGAGGCTGTCGCCGGGCTTGGCCGGGACCAGCTTGCCGTCCACGGTGAAATCGATCGTGCCGTCCAGGACGTAGAACCACTCGTCGCAGAAGTTGTGGACATGAGAGACAACGGCGCCCGTGCCTTTGCGCATCCACTGCTCGATGACGCAGTAGCTACCGGCAGTCTGATGGCCTTCCACCAGCGGCACCCAGAAGATACCATACATCCAGTAGGCCGGGGCCTCGTCGCGACTGGCTCGAAACGGTGCGTTCATGGCTGCAAGTTCGCGCACAGGCATGGCATCACGACACAGATGCTGGCGCTATTTCTTTAGCAAAGTCTTCGTACCGGCGAGGATGATGACCAATCAGTTTCGTCAGCGCCCCAACGTCACCGTCCTCTGCCGCATAACCGCGTTCGATAAATCC
Organism: Xanthobacteraceae bacterium; assembly: GCA_030043175.1. Next base: position 4,054 of record JASHYD010001412.1, read on the forward strand.
CTGGAACATCATGCGAAGGTCGAAAGCAGACCATGATGGTGATGTCTTCCGCATCTGTTGCTCAAAGGCGTCCATGTCGTGTCCGCCATAGCGGACCCGCCTTTCCAGCACCGTGCTCCAAATCGAGGCGATCTTATCACCACTCAAAATGTCGGGACCAACTAAATTATAAGTCTTGCCGAGGTGATCATTGCTGGTAAGTGCGATGGCTGCGGCTTCAGCTATATCGCGGACGTCTACTGCGGAGACACCGGTTCCTAACGGGACGGGATACACTCCGGTCTTTACCATTGTATCCTTAAACGCTGCATCATTTTGATAGAAATAATTGGGTCGGATAATCGTGAAAGGCAAATCGAATTCGTGCAACGCATTTTCAATGGCGAGTTTGGAAGCAAAGTGAGGAACGTCTTTGAAGGCTTGTGCCTTAAAGACGGAATGATACACGATTTGCTGAAGTTTTGCCCGCTTAGCAAGGTCGAACGCAATCAATCCCTGCGTCAATTCATCGGGTACGACCGCATTGAGCAGGTACAATTTGTCAACGCCCTGAAGGGCCCTCTGAACCGAGACCGGGTCCAGCAGGTCGCCAACTGTCGTTTCAATCTCGGCTGGCAGCTTTGCACCATCCTTCTTTCGAATCAGAGCGCGTACGCTGGCATCGCGTTGAAGAAGTTGGTCAATTACTTTGGAACCGACCGTACCGGTTCCACCGGTCACCGAGATTTTCATGGGTTTGCCACGAGCAACCATTCACCGAGTAAATCCGTCTAAGGAGTTCTTGTTCCCCGCCCTTGTCGTCTCAAGCTGCAGGCCTTGTTGGCCCCCATGTCTGAATCGGGTCAGATTCGGCCGTTGCGGCTATGTTGGCCGCACGGCCGGTGTACCCCAGAAAGCTGACGACTTTGCTGCATCGCCCAAGTGGACAGCCTTGGGCCAGTGGACTAAACCGCTCGCGCGGTAGGAGTGGCGCGGCACCGCCTCGAGGGCGGATCACAATGTAGCGGATGGGTGCGTCCTGTCTTGAGATGAGGGGTTAGCCAACCTTCACTCAAAACAAGAGCAGCCCCATGACCGAGCAAGCTATCAGCCCGTTGCGTCGGCGCATGATCGAGGACATGACGATCCGCAAGTTCGCACAGAAGACCCAGCATGACTATGTGCAACGGGTCAAGGACTTCGCAAATTACCTCAAGCGCTCCCCCGATACAGCCAAACCGGAAGATGTACGCGCCTTTCAGCTGCATCTGACGTCGA
>JASHYD010001413.1 GCA_030043175.1 Xanthobacteraceae bacterium
AGCTGTCGATCTTTCCCGCGCGTATTTGCTCCAAACACGCAAGTTCGGCCGCAAAATCATCCGGATGGCTGATGTCAGCCAATGACTTAGTCAGGAATTCATCCATTGGCCAGCCGAGAATGCGGCCGGACGCTTGGTTGGCTCTGAGCCATCTGAGATCAGAGCTAACGTGTGCGATGCCGACGGCGGCATTCTCAAACGTGGCACGAAACCGTGCCTCGCTTTCGGCGAGAGCGCGCTTGGCCACGACCTCCTCAGTAATCAACTCGGTGAACAGCAGCTCGCCGACAATCTGACCGTTAGGGGCACGCCACGGCTTCAGCGACCACCGCAGAAAAACGGTGCTGCCATCCTCGTGCGGTACAAGGTCCTCCTGTTCGGCCAGTTCCTCGCCCGCCAGCACGCGGACCTGAGCCTCGTACCAGCGCAACGGCAGATCTGGGAGTATCTCGGAAACCGAACAGCCGACCACCTCGGTGGGGGACGGGAGCCTTCTAGAGAATATACACTCCATCTCTGAGAGGAAACGATGCGAGACAGCCAGATAACGCAGGTCTGCATCGAATATTGCGATGGAGGCAGGTAATTGCTCGACAAGCAGTGCAAGCTCTGGCGGCCGCATCATCCGACTCAGGGACCACCTGCCCATACCAAACGGCCCTGTTCTTGGTTCAGCGAATGCACCACCTTTCTGCGACCGGCGATGCGCATTTCACATACCACAGGCATCTAGCACCGCCGACCTCCGTGAGGAATTCTCCGGCGATGTGAATGACCTAGCAGCGACCGACGACCGACCTTGCTTTTCTCCTCGATTCAATTAACGACAGCGCACGGGGCTTAGTTCCGCATCGATGTTGTTTGCTCCCGCTTGGTCCCGCCCCTTTTGAGCTTCTTTGGATGCCGCCCGGCTCTTGGCCTTAAGCGCGCAGTGTCAAACGCGCGTCTTGAACGTCAGCTTGGGGTCAACAACGGCTGTGCTGGTCGCTCGCGTGACACGTCAGCAGTACCTCAGAAAGCTGACGACTTTGGTGCGCCGCCAAAGTCGGCGGAGTCGGGCCAATTTCGGACACTCTGTGCCACCTTTCGAGTCGTTCGACTGGCGCCGTGCGGCATGGCCGATCAAGGTGTTGTTGTTCACGCCCCTGACTTTGCCGGCCGCGCCTCAGTTCGTTTTTTCCCGTTCCGCTAAAATTGATTCACGTTCCCAGCGCTCCAGCGCGTTCGCTGCTGGGCAAGCCAAGTGCCACATCAGACCCGAGGGAGCGTAATCTAGCTCGACCTCACCATCAACGGTTTGCCTCGCCATGGACTCGACGACCGTGCTGCCGAAACCGCACCGCTCCGGCCGTGACACGAGCGATCTGCGCAAAACCCTCGCCGTCCGCAAGCACAAAAATCACGCCACGTCGTCTGCCGCCCGAAATCCTGTCGGCTGTAGCGCGCTCGGGGCGCAGGCCGATCACGCTCGCGCGTGTCGCCTTGCCGCCGAACCGGAATGACGAGCAACCATGAGCGCCGATCGGCCGGGCGAGCTGTCGGAGCGCGCAATCACCGCAGCCAAAGCAGCGGCGCAAGCAGGGGGGGCGTTATCTCTCCATGTCGAGATCAAGGAGCTCGATATCCAAGCTCTCGCAAAGACCGCCCAGCAAGCCGACCCGGCCGTTGAACGCGCCATCCGTGCCATGCTCACAGCGGCTTATGGGACGTACCGACGGGATCGTGAGCGTCAAGAGCTGGCAGGGCCGGGAAGCGAGGACGGTGGTGACGTCTGTGCTCTGTGCGGAGCTGCGGGCGTTCTGTGGAAGGGTTTGACGCCGTGTTCATACGGCGGAAAGACCTTCAACGCCCATCTGCGGTGCTTCGAGGCGCTGACAGCGGGCGGGTGATGCGTCCGAACCCAGCTCAGTGGCGGCGCTCAGCGATAATGAGCTCGCGTTCCTGCAGCGGACCATCTTGAAAGCGCGGCAAATTTGGTGAAGGGGGCGAATGACAAATTTCCAAAAGGCGGCGGTCTTTAGGCATGCGTTTTAATCCGGAAGCAAGGCCGGTGAAGGCGAGTGGTCAATTCATTGATGCGATCAAAACGAGCAGAAAAACGTGGCCCACCGTGCCGAACACTCCGGCGGGCCACAACGTCGCTGCGTCAAGCCACCCCGACCGTAGGATGGCTAGAAATTGAAAAGGTCGAACAGATCGCTGATGGCGGGACTATTCAACGGTACGTAAGGATTTTGCGGTTCGGCGATCGGATTCGGGAAGTTGTCCCGGCTACGCCAAGTGATCGGCGGCACGCCCCAGTTGCGCTCAATGAACTTGATGATCGAAACGTGGTCCGCGTAATCATGTGAGATGTATCCGGGCTTCAGGTACGGTGAAACCACAATGAGTGGGATGCGGGTACCGTCACCGAAGAAGTCGAGGGGCTGCACATAGCCGGAGTCGTAGTAGCCACCGCCTTCATCTTCGGTGATGAAGATCGCGGTCTCTTTGGCGTAGGGTGAACTCTGCACCTGATCGACGATCTTCTGGACGAACCCTTCGAACAACTGAAGCTTGGACGACGAAGGGTGGCCGTCGACGTAGCCACTCGGCTTTACCACCGAGACCGCAGGCAGCGTGTGATTGGCGATATCCGCGTACAGGTTCACCGAGTCCTGGATATGCGCAGCGACCTGATCGGGATGCGACATGATGGACGTATCGTATTGGAACGGATTGCAGATGTTGCAGTACTCGTCGGCATTTGGCCCCGCCGTACCGTAATTGATCTGGTAGGGATCGTTGACGTAGTTGTTCCACTGGTCGCCATAGTATTTCCACGAAATACGTTTGTCGTTGAGCGCGTCGCCGATACTTCGTGTCGATGACGGCGGAATTGTAAACGGCGTATTGGCCGGATTTTGGTCGATATACGCGTTTTTGCCGTTGCCGAACCAGCCCGGGTTATAGTTGTTCAGCAGATAGTAATGGCCAGGCTCGCAGCGCGGATTGATCGGGCGAGGCAGCGAACTCAGGTAGTTCAGAATGGGTGTCACGCCGGGCTGTGTGGGGTCTGAGCAGTTGCTGTACGATCCGCCGCCGAAGACGGGTGCAGCGCTGTAGGGCGGTGGAAAGCCAGCGTTGAAGCTGTCGCCGTAGCCGTCCTCCGTGTACCAATTGTTAGTGCCTGATGCCGGATTTGGATTTTCGATCTCGTTGACGACACCCGCGTCGGGATTGGGGCATGGGTTTGGGTTCGCGGCGTCATTACAAGCGGTGTAAACCTCGACCCCATTGGGCGGCACGGCCGGATGGCTGTTACTATCGCTGAACCAGATCGCGTCGGCATGGCCGAACATGATGTGGTTGGCGCCGGTGCCGCCGTTGACCGACTGATGGAAGTTGTCACTCATGGCGTACTTTTGAACAAGGCTCGTGAAGTAAGGCACGTCGCCCTTTTGCACATTATAGAAGCCGAGCGCCGTCGAGCCTTCTCCCGTGGTCGTCCCATTCGGCGAATACTCGATGCTGAAGTTCTCGGGCTGTGCGACGCCGTTGGTACCGGCCCCTACGGTCACTTCCACCCAGGCAAACAGACCGGCGTTGCAACCCGACGGATTGTCCCGGCTTGCTGCAGAGTGGCTGCAATTCAATTGCTGCCACATCTGATAGAAGCGATGCACCGGACTGGCCGCATAGGAAGTGTATGCGAAAGTGTTGTCGTTGGTCAGCTGAAATGGTAAAGCCGGCAAACTGCTGCCAGCGGTATTGTTGACACCGGTGATGCGCGTGTCGGGCGTCTTCGACTTCAGGCCGGTGGCGCCGGTCGTGAGGTACTGATAGTAGTCCGTCGGCAATCCCGTTTCTGTTTGCTCGGCCAGCGTCACGCTGGGGAGACACTGGGCAAACTCCGAGCAGGCACTTGGCCCGCCGACCAGCGGCGAAGGCATCAGATTATTGGCGAAAGGCTGCTGGGGCGGGCTTAATAAGAACGCATCCGTCGGACCTTGGTCCTGCGCCTGCATCTGCTGCGCCTTCTGGAAGTGAGGGCCAGGGATCGCGTTCTTGTTGGCATCCAGCGTGATGATGCCTTTGGAGAGCAGGTTGTTAACGGTCTGCCCGGGCGGGGGCAAATAGGTGGCAAACACGTGATCGAAGCTGCGGTTCTCGCCAATGATGACGATGACGTGCTTGATCGGCGTTTGCGTATAGTGATCTCCTGGGCCTGGCCATCCGCCGACGAAACCTGGAACAGGGGGAGATTGCGCGAACGCAGGAGCGAGCGTGAATTGCCCCAGCGCCAACGCACTTAGTCCCGTGCAGCAGCTATGCATAAAACGAGACTTGCGCTTATCGAGTATCATACACTTTCCTCCTCTCAGGAATTGCCTAACGCTCCTGTTGAAGTTGCAGCATCCGCGGGCTCAACGCAGATTCTTCCCATCATGCCGCCGTCCCCATAATGGAGAAGCTGGCAGTGATAGACGAAGGCGCCGACGGTGTTGGGGGCGCGAAAGTCCATGCGCAGCCACACACTGGCGTATCGCAGCCGCCGTTGTAGTAGGGACGGACGGTATCGTGCAGAATCGGCGCGACGCGACTCCGGCTCACACCGCGTGGCCACCCTTAGCAACAGGAAGCTGGGTCCGGCATCGCGCCCCCCGAAGCGCTGGATCCAGCATCGTGCGCCCGGGCACGGCCAGAAACAGTCCATCCTTATGCCGGCTTCCTTGCAGTCGAATGACATCCACGCGAACCTAGCCTTTAAAAGGTCACCATCGCGGCTCACCGCATGAAGCCGATGGGCTCCGAGACTGGATGCTGCATGACGCAGCGCCGTTACGGCGGGACGTGGAGCGCTCGGTGCCACAGCTCTAGTCGGCTGGGGCAAGAAGTGGTGCCCTCGAGGATTGGGAGGGGTGCCGATCGTCCAGATTTTTGGCATTAGTGCTTGCAGTGCGCTGACAGAGGCTCTGATCAAATTGCATAATACATTGAAATAATGCGAGAAATATCGACTATCGCCCATAAGTGGCGAACACGTGATCGAAGCTGCGATTCTCGCCGATGATGACGATGACGTGCTTGATGGGTGATCGCGTATAGTGGTCGGCCGGGCTTGGCGCTCCGCCCGCCAGGGCCGGGCCGAGCGAGAATTGCCCGAGCGCCAGCACACTTAGTCCTGGACGGCATCCCCGCAATAAATGAGATTTCCGTTTATTTAGCGTCATACAAATCTCCTCCAATTGGTCGGTTTGAGGACTCGGCAGAAACGGGGGTGTCTGCTGGCTCGACCCGGATTCGGCCCATCATGCCGCCATCCTCATGCTCGAGAAGGTGACAGTGATAGACGAAGCTGCCGACGATGTTCGGATCACGAAAATCCATGCGGAGCCGCACGCTGGGGTATCGCAGCATCCGGCCGTTGTAATAGGGGACATTGACCGTATCGCGCAGAAATGGCTCGTTCACCGGAAGGCCAGACCAATCGCGCAGCTGAAAATGGAGTTGATGGATGTGGAAATCATGCAATTCCGTCGAGCGGTTCTCGATGATCCAATCCTCCACATCCCCTTGCTTGACCACGATATCGGGGGCTTCTGATTGCGGATCGAACGGCGCGGGCGTCTTGCCATCCACCGTGATGTAAAACGTGGTGGGGCTGTTGGGATTGGCGGGATCCTGCGGTTGCTCGGAGAAATACAGTTTTCTGACGCGCGCCGGAGCGACATCGCCGACCCACGGCAGAGCGGCAGGCGGCAATGGCTCCGGATTCGCGGGCAAGCGAGATTGTTGTTCCGGGGCATCGGGTGCGGCTACAATCGATGCGAGCGCTCGATTAGGGTCGTTTTCGCCGGCCGGTCCAGTATCGACCGCTCGGGTCACCAGCAAGGCAGGCACTCCCAGGGGTGGTCCGTCCACAATGAACTCGACCCGCGCGCCCGGTGGCACGCCGATATGATTGACGCGCGTGACGGGAAGAGTCGGGTTGCCATTGGAATTCAGCGGTACGCCGTCGATGGCGACGACGCCGAGCGGTTGCGGGGCGCGTCCAAACAGCACCGCGAGATTCAGATAGGTGATCGCCGAAGCGTTGAGGACGCGCCAAAGCTGGCGTTCGCCCGGCTTCATCGTAATGGTGGCCCGCGGATAATTGGGATAGGGCACAGGTACGAAGTTGATGGACAGGTCTTTTGCCGGCTTGCCGAAGCCGGTGCCGTTGTTGGCGGTGTCACCATCGCTGTCGAGTTGATTTTTCGGAACGATAGGCTCCGATTTTGAAGGCGGTGCGTCGGGGTTCAAAAGGTCCTGATCGCGGATCACGAACACGCGCTCGGGCAGGCCCGCCACTGCTGGATTGGCCCGCTCAATGCCTTCGACAATAAGGGCGCCGGAAGCGCCCCCGAGTACTTGGACTTTGCTGAAGCCGTGTATATGCGGGTGATACCAATAGAGACCGGGCGGCTCGTCAGGTGGAATGCGAAGGCGGTATTCGAATGGTGGATCGTCCGGCTGGATTGACGTTTTCAGGACGTCGTCTTGGTGGCACGCCGACGGCACGGTAAGCCCGTGAAAGTGCAGGTTGGCCGAAGTCGACGTCATGGCACCGCTGGTGCATGGATCGGAATTCTTTTTCGACAAACATATCGGCGCTTCGAGTAGCGCCTCTTGTTGATCATGGGTGTGAGCCGCACTGGGGGCGGCCGATCCCAAGTCGATCAGGTCATTTTTAAAACGAAGTATCAGCAGATCGCCTGGCTTGAGCCGTAACGTCGGCGACTGAGTGCCGTCGGGTGTCAAGTAACAATAGCGGGTCGAGCCGTCAGGCTGTTTCTGATCGTGGATGGTCAGATCGACCTGCAGGACCCCATCACGACTGCGGAGGTCCCGCGGCTCCGGCACAACGCTCCCGGTTTCCGGCCGCTGACAGAAATCTATGGGCGCGTCAGGCGCTTGGGACGAGCCACTCGATTCCAGGCAAATCGCGAGGAGGCAAGTGCTAACCGACAGTCGCCGCGCGATGCGACTTCGGTTCACGCCATGTAGCCACCCTTGGGAACGGCTAGCTGGATCCGGCATCGCGCCCCCCAAAAGCGCTGGACCCGACAACGCGCGCCCCCGCGCGGCCAGAAAGCGAAAAATAGCGGGGCTCTGTTACACGTGGATGACAACCATGGAGAACGTACAGACAGTTGGGGTCGGATCATGCCAACCTGTTGTTAAATTTAATCTATTAACACTGATTGGTAAATCGGATGTGGCTCATTAACACGGATTAATCACTTGAGCGACGTTCATCTGCAAGGCTCGGACGCCACCATCGTGCTCGTCCAGGATAATCTCGACATCCAGCGGCGAGGCCTCACTTTACGAAGCGTTCCCGGCCGTCGAGGCTCGCCGTCTGGTCGACCGTTTCGAATGGCACCACACCCCAGAGCACGGC
>JASHYD010001414.1 GCA_030043175.1 Xanthobacteraceae bacterium
CTCGACCGCACGCAGGCCGTTACGGCCGACCAGGATCACGACTACACACCTGAACAGCAAGCCTTCGACGACGGCAAGATGGACCTCTTCCCGCTATTCACCGGCACGGCCGGGACGGGCGGCACAGGCGCGTTGAACACCACGGCCCTCGTGATGGGCTATTATGACGGCAACACCGTCACGGCGCTGTGGAACTATGCGCAGCATTTCGCACTGAACGATAATTCCTATAGCTCGCAGTTTGGTCCTTCGACAGTTGGCGCGCTCAACCTCGCTTCGGGCCAGACCAATGGCGCGACCTATTTCGCCGGTCCGACCGGCACTACCACGCTACCCGCGGACAATAGCAGCGTTGCCGATGACGGTAATGGCGGCCTGACCGTGATGGGCGATCCCGATCCCTACCTGGATATTTGCTCTCTGCAGCAAGACGGCACTGCCGCCGATGGTAATTCGACAGCCCAGATGAACGGCAGGAACATTGGCGATCTTCTGAACGCGAAGGGCATCTCGTGGGGTTGGTTCCAGGGCGGTTTCGACCTGACGCTCACCAATAGCGGCAACACCAACTACCCCTATTCTCCATCTTCCACCGAAGGCACGGGTACTGGCTGCTCGCGCGCATCGGTTTCCGCAACTTTGCTGGCGGCTGGCGTTTCTTTTGTGCAGGATTTCGTTCCGCACCACGCGGCGTTCCAGTATTATCCATCGACGCGCAATCCCAACCACAACCGGCCAGCTTCGGTTGCGGTAATCGGCACGTCGACCGACACCGGCACCGGCTTGAATCAGGCCAACCATCAGTATGACACGCATGACTTCTTCGATGCGCTCGCGGCCGGCAATCTGCCTGCGGTGACCTTTCTCAAGGCACCCGCGTTCCAGAATGCCCATCCAGGCAACTCCGATCCGCTGGACGAGCAGATCTACGTCGTCAGCGTTGTCAACGCCTTGCAAGACAGTCCGTTCTGGGAAAGCACGGCCGTCATCATCGCCTATGACGACTCGGACGGCTGGTACGATCACGCCAACCATGTGGTCAACCCGTCGTTTAACAAAAACGTGGACGCGCTTGAAGGCATCGGGATCTGCCGGCCGCTTCGGGATACCTTCCCTGCGTTCGAGACGCCGCTTCCGGGCATCCTCGGCAAGCCGGCCAACGCCCGCTGCGGCTATGGTCCGCGTCAGCCGCTCCTTGTGATTTCGCCCTATGCGAAGCACAATTTCGTCGACCATGCGGTGACGGATCAATCCTCCATCATCCGTTTCATCGAGGATAACTGGCTCGAGGGTGAGCGCATCGGTCAGGGTTCCTATGATGCTTTCGCGGGTTCGCTCCTCAACCTGTTCGACTTCAACCAGCTGCCGTACACGAAGCTGAAGCTCGACCCCGACACCGGCCTGGTCACGTCTCCATAATCACCGAAGGGACCCGGGGCGGCTGACAGGAGCCGCCCGGTTGCCACCGGCGCATTAGGACAAGCCCAACCGCAACGGTTCAGGGGGTGTGGCTCAATACGACCGGAACCTTTCTAATATTTCAATCGCTCCGATTAACCGCGGTCGTCCCGATGAAGCGTTCTTACGATCTCAAGCCAGCCGCTTTCTCCGCCGCCTCCATGCAGCGGACGCTTCTTCTCCTGTTTTCCGCGCTCCCTTTCCTGGCCGTCGCGGTCCTCTCGGGCGAGAGCCCGATCAACAGGGCTTCCGCCGCCCCGGCGGAGTCCACAGATAAGCCGCAACGCGAGCTTTCCGCGGTCGCGGAATTGGGCCGCAAGATGTTCTTCGACCCGTCGCTATCAGGCTCCGGGCAATTGTCCTGCGCGTCGTGCCACAGCCCTGCGAACGCCTTCGGACCTCCGAACGGCCTTGCGGTGCAACTCGGCGGACGCGACGGCCGAAAACCAGGCCTCCGCGCAGTGCCGTCTCTTGCCTATGTCGGACGCACGCCGAGTTTCACAATCGGCCCCAATTCGAAAGTAGCGGATAATGACGAGCCGCCGCAGGCGCGAGCCCCGGCCCCTGGCGTCAAGATCGCCTCGGTCGCTAAAGCGGATGCGGCGGCGGCCAAAGCGGCCCAGGAAACCGGTCCACGGGGCAACCTCGACTGGGCCAGTGGAGTTATGGCGGCGCTGGCGGAAGCCGATGAAACCGTTCCGCGGGGCGGTCTCGATTGGGATGGTCGGGCGACGACGATCCAACGCCAGGCGCTTGGATCTTTGCTCGATCCGAATGGAATGAACAACGGCAGCGTGGCGGACTTGCTCGATCACATCAAGCGCGCCCCCTATGCGGAGGGTTTGAAAGAGCTGTTCGGCCCGACGCTCTTCCAGCAGCCCGCCCTCGCCCTCGACGAAGCGCTTTTCACCATGGTCCGCTACCAACTGGAAGAGCGGAGCTTTCATCGTTTCGACAGCAAGTATGACGTCTACCTCGCCGGCAAAACTAAGCTGAGCGACGCGGAAGGGCGCGGGCTAAAGCTATTCGAGGACCCGAACAAAGGCAATTGCGCGTCATGTCATCTCGACAAGCCGCTGCGCGGCGGGAGGCCTCCCATGTTTACCGATTACGAATTTGAGGCACTCGGAGCGCCGCGCAACAAGGACATTCCGGCCAACAGCGATCCGAATTATTATGACCTTGGATTATGCGGCCCGCTGCGGAAGGACTACGCGAAAACAGCGGAATATTGCGGCCTGTTCAAGACGCCTTCACTACGCAATGTGGCGACGCGAAAAGTGTTCTTCCACAACGGCGTATTCCACTCGCTCGAAGAGGTCATGCACTTCTATGTCGAACGCGAGACCCATCCGGAGAAATGGTACCCCAGGCTCCTGAATGGCGAGATCGATCGCTACAATGACCTTCCCCCGCAGTATAAGCAGAACATCGATTTCATCGACGCGCCGTTCGACCGCAAGGAAGGCGATGAACCCGCGCTCAACGATGCAGAGATCGCCGACGTGATCGCCTTTTTGAAAACGCTGACGGACGGCTATCAGCCCGGCCAAGATCAGCCAAGATAAGTTCCCGGTGCCTGCCGTCTTGCTGCATCACCAACTCGAGCGCGTGGGGGCGGGGTGAGCAGTCTCGCGCGGTGGTGCCTCACGTGAGGGCCGACCCCGGGTGAACTACGGTATAGACCGACCGGGGGGGCTTCACCTTCCGATACAGCTTTTTGCCTGGGCGTTCTGTAGCAATAAGGCGAGTATTGTCGAGACGGATCGCGGCTCGGGATGGTCGAGGCGGCAGCTCTTCTCATCGATGGTGAGGACGCGCCCTCAAGAACGGCTCCGCCTCGCTGGGCCGGTTAGGTGCCGCAGCAGCAAGGCAACGTACGTTGGAGGGCGTCACAATCACCTTCTCACAGCGCGGAAGGCGAGCAAACCAGCCCCGATCTCCGCTGGCGAATTCTACTGGATGAAGGGGAGGCCTTTGACGGTGACTTCGCGCTGGTTTGGCCTGCCGCGGCAGGGATCGCGTGAGCGGCGGTTATCCGGAGTTCCCACGGCTTGCGGATGTGGCGAACAGAGCGGTATCGTATTTTTTGCCGCTGTGCTGCTGCACCCGGCAGCGCGCCGTGCCGACTCGGCAGCATGGGAGAAACCAGGATGTTCCGGAACGTTTTGGGCCGACGAGCGAGACGAAGAATGAATTCCTGGTTCGCTGGGCTGTCAATTCTTGCGACGGCCTTCCTCGCCATAGGTGGACTCTTTGCCTCCCCGCGCTTATCGAACGCCGAAGAAGAAACCGGTACGTCGCTTGCGCTGGCCAGGCTCAGGGCCGCTCAAGTCTCGAACCTTTCGTATCAAATTCGGTTCTTGATTCCACGATCGCCGAACGAGCCAATCCGTGGCTCGGAACAGATCTCCTTTGATCTGATAGGCCCGTTGCGACCGGTCATTCTGGATTTCCAAGGAGACAACCCCCAGTCGTTCTCAGTCAATTCGCGAGAAGTGAATGTTGCGGTCGTACGAGGGCATATTGAGATTCCGGCGATCGCCCTCAGAGTCGGACATAATAGCATTCAGGTGAGCTTCATCGCCGGAGAATTGGGATTTCATCGTCGGGACGATTTTTTATACACACTATTCGTTCCTGACAACGCCTCCAAATCGTTTCCGTGTTTCGATCAGCCTGATTTGAAAGCCCGTTTTGAACTGACTTTGCAAATCCCTTCCGATTGGGAAGCTGTCAGCCAAGGACGGCTCGTTTCCGAGTCCCAGGACGGCGATAAAAAGCGTCTGCAATTCGCTCGCACCCAACCGACAAGCACCTATCTCTTCGCATTCGCGGCGGGAAAGTTCGCGACGGCCGTACGCACGATCGATGGCCGTCGCATGACGATGTTCCACCGGGAATCGGATTTGGTGAAGGTCTCTCGCAACATCGACGCGATTTTCGAGTTACATCGGAATGCATTAAGTTGGATGGAACTATATACCGGCATTCACTACCCTTACGAGAAGTTCGATTTTGTCATTCTCCCGGCGTTCCCCTTCAGCGGTATGGAACATCCGGGTTCTATTTTCTATTCCGACAAATCGCTGTTTCTGGACGAATCTGCTACGCAAAGCGACTTCCTCGCGAGAGCGAGAACGATCTCCCACGAGACAGCGCACATCTGGTTCGGTGATCTCGTGACTATGCGGTGGTTCGACGATGTGTGGCTAAAGGAGGTGTTCGCAAATTTCATGGCCGACAAGATCGTCGGTCCGCAGTTCCCATCAATCAATCATGCGCTTAGCTTTTTCCTGGCCCACTATCCGAGCGCCTACTCGATCGATCGTACTAAAGGTTCGAGTCCGATACGGCAGAATCTGGATAATCTCGACCAAGCCGGCGAGTTGTACGGAGATATTATTTATCACAAAGCGCCAATCGCCATGCGTCAACTCGAAGCAATTGTTGGAGCGGAAAAATTCCAACAGAAGCTGCGGGTTTATCTGAAGTCTTTCGAATTTGCGAACGCTACGTGGTCGGACCTGATTAGAATATTGAGTGACGCAGAGCCCGACTCGCTTCTCGCGAGTTGGGATAAGGCCTGGATCCAGACGTCCGGTCGGCCGACAATCCGGACGGCCATCAAAGACGATCGGATCGTGATTGCGTCGGCCGACCCGGAAGGAAACAACCGCGCGTGGCCCCAGACCTTGTTGATCAAGGCATGGAGTTCGGAGCGGTCCGTGCAGGCGTCCTTGCTGATGGGTCGTGACGGAGTTGTGAGCTATCCGTTGCCGCCGGGATTTAAGCCAAGCTATGTTTTGACTGACGCGAACGAACCCGGGTACGGGCTCGTCCTGCTCGACGATCGGACCGTCGAATTTGTGATCAATCATCTCGAAGACATACGCGACGAAAATCTGCGGGCAGTCGCATGGGTCAATCTTTGGGAAAACATGGTTGAGCGGCGCGTTGCACCCAAGGATTTCGTGAATGTCGCCGTCCGGGCTTTGCCTCTGGAAGCCCAAGAATTGACGATCGACCACGTGCTTCGCAATCTTAGGTGGGCGTATTGGGCGCTCCTTTCCGATTCAGAGCGACACGAGGTGCATGCAGAGCTGGAGGAGATGCTTTGGCGGGGCGCGAATACCGAAATGGCGACGCCTTCGCAGCGCGCGTCATATTTCAAGGCATACCTGGCCCTATTCTCCAGCGAGCAGGCCTGGGAAAATATTTACCGGATTTGGAGTGGCGAGACGAAAATCTCGAGACTTGCTCTTTCAGAATCCGACTTCATGGATATTGCTTACAATCTTTCTCTCAGGAGGCCACACGAAGGGCGCGTGATCGCTGAGGAGCAGTTGCAGCGCATCGACGATGGCGAGAGAAGGCGCGAATTCGAATTCGTCAGTCCCGCCGCGTTTGGTTCGGAGCCGGAAAGAGACCAGTTCTTCGGCCGGCTCCTACAGCGTGATGGGCGACGGAATGAGCCGTGGGTACGGAGCGCGCTCTATTACCTGCATCATCCGATTCACGGCACCGGCTCGGAAAAGTATGTTGCCCCCAGCCTCCAGCTTCTGACCGAGGTAAAGGCCACGGGCGGCATCTTTTTTCCCGGCTACTGGCTTGCGGGATCGTTGCAGTTTCACGTCACCAGAAACGTGCGGACGACCGTCGATGAATATCTCGGTACCCATGCGAGCCTGCAGCCCGGACTGAAGCTAAAGCTTTTGCAGGCGGCAGATATTTTGATGCGGTTCACGGATGAGTTCAAGGGGCGCTGAGCTGTCAAAGGGCTTGGAGGTACGCCCGACGTCATGCTGCCAACGTGATCGCAACGGGCAGCGCATAACCCGAAGCGGAGCTGAAGCTGACGCAAGTTGCACAAAGCCTCAAATGCCCGCTGACTACGGCTCGGCACTTCATTGTCCTCGGACGGTCAACGCAGTTGGGGCTCACGACGGACTCAAATGAGCTCGTCACTCATCGCTAAGACGGCGATGTTGGCGGCGCAGAGGCGAGGCCAAAGCTAGGAAAACATGGGCTAGGAGGGAATTCAATGTTTAGACACATTACGCTCGCCCGCAGTATCGTCCCATTTGTTTCCTCTTGGCCGGTGGCTCGATTCGTCCCGTTTTCAATCCTTGCGATCATCGCCCTGCCTGCCATGGCGATCGCCCAGGCGGGACCGACCAACCCTATGGCCTCGGCACAGTTTGTGGCCGGCCCGGCCGAACCCGGCGATCCCTATCTCTGGCTCGAGGATGTCTCTTCGGCCAAGGCGCTGGAGTGGGTGAAATCGCATAATATGGCTGGCATCGCGGCTCTCGAGTCCGACCCGCGCTATGCGATCCTGTACGAGGAGGCGCTGGTCATCGGCGGAGCGAAGGACCGCATCCCTGATCCGAGTTTCGTTCAGGACGATATTTACAATTTCTGGCGGGATGCTGAGCATCTGCGCGGCATCTGGCGCAAGTCTACTCTCACCGACTACCAGACCGCACAGCCGCATTGGACGACCGTTCTTGACATCGATGCGCTGGGCAAGGCCGAGGGCAAGAGCTTCGTTTTCCGTGGAGCCCGGTGCCTGCAGCGAGACGAACGACATTGCTTGATTTCCCTTTCGGAGGGTGGGGAGGACGCGATCGAAGTGCGCGAGTTCGATCTTGAAGCTGGTGCGTTCGTGGATGACGGCTTCCGTCTGCCGCGAGGCAAGCAGAACTTCGGGTGGGAAGATGCTGACCACATCCTGGTCGGAAGGGAATGGGCGCCCGGTGACCTGACGCCCTCCGGCTACCCCTACGTTGTCAAGCGGCTGGGGCGTGGCCAGCGGCTTGCCGCCGCGACGGAGGTTTTTCGTGGCGACAAGAGCAACGATGTCAGCGCTGTTCCGAACATCTTTCACGACGGCAAGGGCCACCGACTCGCTCTCATCGTACGCCGCCTCGATTTCTTTCGGCACGAGACCTACATCCTGGCACCGCAAGGAGCACAGCAGCTGGATATCCCGGCCAAGGCGGACGTCGCGGCGCTCGTCGATGGCCGCGTGATCGTGCATCTGCGCGAAAGTTGGACGGTGGCCGATCAGAGCTTTCCAGCGGGCGCGCTGGTGCAACTCGACCTTGCTGCCGTGGAGGCTGAACCGGCCCGGCTGCAACCCCGCCCCGTCTGGTCGCCAGGTCCAAGGGAATCGCTGCGCCAGGTGAGATCGACGCGAAACAAGCTTCTGCTCTCCACCCTCGACAACGTTCGGGGACGCGCCTGGATATACAGCCCGACCGATGACGGAGGCTGGACCCACGCTAGGCTCGATCTGCCGGACAACATGGCGATCGGGTACGGCGCCACCGATAACCTCTCGAATCTTGCGTTTCTGAATATAAGCGGATTTCTCACGCCCGGCTCGCTTTGGTTCATGGATGCGTCGTCGGGCTCGCTGCAACTGATCAAGGCGTTGCCCGCGAAATTCGATTCCTCGCGGGAGGTCGTGCAGCAACTTGAGGCGACCTCCAGCGACGGGGTCAAGATCCCCTACTTCATCGTGCACCCCGCGGACATCAAATACGACGGCCAAGCGCCGACCTTGATCAGCGCCTATGGCGGCTTCGAGGCCAGCCTGACCCCGAGCTATTCCGCGACCACTGGCAAGCTGTGGCTAGAGCGGGGTGGCATTTTCGTGCTCGCCAACATCCGTGGTGGCGGCGAGTTCGGCCCGGCTTGGCACGAGGCGGGGCTCGCGACTAGGCGGCAGATCATCTACGACGATTTTGCCGCCGTGGCGCGCGACCTGATCGGTCGCAAGATCACTTCGCCGCGCCGGCTTGGCATCGAAGGTGAGTCCAACGGCGGGCTTCTGATGGGAGTCGAGTTTACCCAGCATCCCGAGCTCTGGAACGCCGTGGTCATCTCCGTCCCGCTCCTCGACATGATCCGCATCTCCAAGATCGCCGCCGGCGCGTCCTGGCAAGGCGAATACGGTGACGTGAACAACGATCCGGCCGTCACGGCGTTCTGGTTGAAGACTTCTCCCTATCAGAACCTCAAGGCCGGGGTGGCTTATCCGGAGCCATTTATCTTCACGACTACCAAGGACGACCGGGTCGGCCCCCAGCACGCCCGCAAGTTCGCCGCACGCCTTGAAGAGATGAAGCTGCCGTTCTTTTATTACGAGAATACCGAGGGTGGTCACGGAACGGGCGCCGATCTCCAGCAGTCAGCGCATACCACGGCTTTGACCATGACGTACCTGCAGCGAAAGCTCATGGATTAACTACGCACACGCGATGGCGCTGCCGATTTGCCGCGGTCCATGAGTTCGGCGACATCCGCAGGTTTCGGCCTCGCGCAGGGGCGAACCGGTCGCTGCCGGCGCGACCTGCCGGTTTCGGTCATCCACGAGGCTGGCAGCGGCCTGGCACGGGCCTTCTATCGACCCCGTACCCCCAGCGGCCGGGTTGCTGGCGTCACGCCTACAAATTTCGGCCCCACGGCTTATTCGATCATCGTCCGCAAACGAGAGCATCTTGAGCGGCACGGCGAGCCCATTCTTACTTTACGGGTTTGCATCCGTC
>JASHYD010001415.1 GCA_030043175.1 Xanthobacteraceae bacterium
GCGCATCATTCGGTCGAAAGCTTCGCCCAGGCCATCCGGGCGATCGGCGAGCCGATCCACAATCGAACCGCCGAAGACATCTCGATGGCCAAGCTGCTCACGCTTTTGTTCGAGGTGACCGGCCTGTTCGACATGCGCACCCGGCCGGAACTCTTGATGCTGCAAAAGACCATGGTCGTGGTCGAAGGCGTGGCGCGCACGCTCGATCCGCGGCTTGACATCTGGACCACCGCCGAGCCCGTCGTGCGGGAGTGGATCGCGCGCAATTTCGGTCCTGCCGGCCAGTTCGAAGGGGCAGCCCGCGGGGTCGGCGAAGCGGGCCACTTGCTCGCGCGTATTCCCTTCCTGCTGCAGCGCGCCGTGCGGATCGCCGACCAGATCGACCTCGCGACGCGCAACGGCGTATCGCTCGCGCCGGAAACCCTCGCGGCTCTTGGAGAGGGCGAGCAGCGGCGCCGACGCTGGGAAACGATTGCGCTGTGGGTGATCGCAGCACTGCTGGCGTGGGGGATATTTGTGAAATAGGAAGTAGAATCAGCACCAGTTCGATTTCTGACGGCCCCGACCGCACGCGAGGCGCAACTCTAGAGTGAGCTTTAGTAAAGTTCAGTCTAGATCCCTGCGCGGGCGCGGCAGCGGAGCTTGCGCGGGTGTTTCATCCGGCAGCCGGCAAGAAGCCGCCAATCCGATGTCGGTGAAACGCCTTAACTGCCGAATTGTCGCCCCGCACCGCAACAGCCGCATAAGCCAACGCCGCCCGCGGTCAGTCCGGCAACCTCGAGGGCGAATTTCTTGAGACCGATTCGCCGCGAAAACCCACGCACACGTGGCATGTTGTCGGCGCCTGACATGCGCCGACAACACCTACGATCCCGAATGCAGGAACGCCGGAACACACGCTGCGGGTTTGCCTTATGCGGGGACGCACATGAACAACCGCGATCCGATGAGGAGTTCGAGCAGCCGGCGGAGAGCTCTCAACGAAGCTATTTGATGTGCCGACTCGCGGCAAAGATGCCCGGATCGACGCGGATCGCGTTGCGGTTGGCGAACGCGACATCGAACTCCCCGTTGCGATGCAGGATGAGGCCGCGATCAATGTAGGCCGTCGCGAAGGCAGGATCGAGCTTGATAGCTCGGTCGAAATCGGCAATCGCCCTCTCATGCCGACCCTTTTGGTACCAGATCAGGCCGCGGTCGCAATAGAGATTGGCGTCAGCGAAGCTGAATCGGATCGCCCGATCCAGGTCGACCAGTGCCTTATCAAGTGCCCCTTTGCGCTGCCACAGGATGGCCCGGTCATGGTATACGGCGGGGTTGTTGGGATCGATACGTATCGCCTCGTCGTAGTCGGCAAGCGCACGCTCGAAGATGCCCAATTCGTCCCAGACGTTGCCGCGGATATTGTAGGATTGCGCGTCATCGGGATTGAGCCGGATCGCCTCATCGAAGTTGCCGATGGCTCCCAGAAAATCGCCATTGCCATACGCGGCGATTCCTTGCTCTCTATAGAAATGACCGTCGTTGGCGGGACCTGCCGAATTTGACTCGCGACCATTGCCTGCTCCGTCAGGGAGCTCGGCGGTCTCGTGCTTGCTGGCTGGCTCGCCTTGGTGCAGCACGCCGGCCGGTTGCAACACCTGGGCGCCCGTCGTCTCGACCGGCTTGCCCGCTTTACCGGCGTTGCTTTCTAGATTGTCTGTGACCGCATCCGGCTTGGATACGGCGGCACCTGTCTGGGCATTCTCGTCCCTTTGCGCCACAACGGCGGCGGACGCAGTTTGCCCGTCCGTTTTGGCTGGAGCGACAGCCGCTGCAGCCAGGCCGTTCTTGTTGATGGCTACGGTGGTTGTCGACATATGCGAAAACAGCCCGTATCCACCGACTAACGCGCCGAGCGCAGCAACCGCCGCGGTTGCGCGCATTCTTTTCAACCGAACCTGCTGATGCGCGAGTTTCGAACGAAGTTGCTGGCACTCGAGCTTCAATTGAAATTGCTGTCGCTCGAGCAGCAGCAGCCGATCGTAAGTCGCGCGCCGTTTCGCATCACGGAGCAGGCTATGGGCAGCGATAATCTGCCTGAACCGCTCGGGAGCATCCGGATCGCCGGGATGAAGGTCGGGGTGATGCGCCTTGACCGCCCTACGGAACGCCGTCTTCAGAGCGTCGGCATCATCATCCTCATGAGCATCGAGAAGACCGTAAAGCGATTTCATCAGCATGCTCTCGACCGCCGGGCTGTCAACCGGGAATTGCTGCAAATCGCCTGCATATTCCTAACATACCAGTAGGCGCGGCCAAACCGGTTGCCGTCAAACCGTTTGAATGGGCCGGCGCACATCGCCCGATCCAGGCGCCAGTGCGCCTCGCTTCGCGGGAATTACACGCTTTGCAGAGTTGTGTACGCGTAGCTCCCTCCGTCCTTGGTTATTTTCGCAAGTCCCGGCCAGGGGAAGTGAGAGCCACAGATCAGCATTTGATCGGCAACCACCCGATCGAGCAGCTTGCGGCGGGAGACTTCGGCCATATCGCCGTTCTGGTCGAAAGAACCGTGCCACTCCGGATGGCGGGCGCAGAGCGCCGGCACGTACGCCGTATCGTTGGAAATCATCAGCTGGGCATTGCCAGAACTGAGATGGAAAGCGGTATGGCCAGGCGTGTGTCCGGGCGCGCTGACGAAAAAGATACCAGGCACCACCTCGTCTTCGCCCTCGACCGGCAGCACGTTCTTCCAGTTCGGAATGACGGCCTGAATACGGCGAGCGAGCGGCCGGCGCGGCTCAGGAAGGCGATTGATGAGCGACGGGTCGGTCCACCACTTGTATTCGACAGCCGGCACAATGATTTCCGCATCGGGAAACACGGGAGCATTGGTCCTTCTCTCAAGCAGTCCAAAGATGTGATCAGGATGAAAGTGCGAGATCAAGATCGTCTCGACCGCCTTGGGATTGATACCGGCGGCCTTCATGTTGGCAATCATCTTGCCGGAAACGAAAATCGAATCTGGGTTAAAGGCCTGCACCTGGCCGCCGCCGCCGGCGTCGCAGAGGATGAGCTTGCCGTTGAGCTTGATGACGAACGCCGTGATCGGAATCGGCACGAATGAGGTCGTCAGTCCGGCCTCGGCCAGCGCTTGTTTGACCGCATCAACCGTCGCGTTGCCGAAGTATTTCGCGTCATGGACTTTTTCCCAAATGCCGTCATACAGGGCGGTGATTTCGGCTTCTCCGACCGCGTAGCGCAAAAAACCGGGCTTCGGGTCCGGCGTCTTCGCCTGTCGCACCGGCGCCGTTGGCTTGCGCTGGTTTCGCGGCGGCGTGGCTGGCGTTTTCGGGGCTTCCGCCGGGGCAACCATGGCCAAGCTTTTGTCCAGGCCAAGCCAAGCTCCGGCCATAGCGGCCGACAGAATAATTTCCCGACGCGAGGTGATAGGCATTGCAGTTGGCCCCTTTTAAAAAACCCCCATTGCAGCGATCAATTAACTGGTTCTATCAAGTCGCTTAAACTATCGCATACCAGTCAGATCGATATTATGGTGTTTTCATGGCGCAGGCATTGACGCGACCCGATATCAAAGCGAAGTGAGGAGGCAAAACTTCCGGTGTGCCCTGGATGCAACTACTAAACGGAACCAGTCGTTGCGATGATTTCCGGGGGCAACTTCATCGGGCGGCTCGTGCGCGGTAAGGGTGCTTCGCGTCGCAGCAAGCGCGCGAGCAGCACCAGCGTCACGACGCCCGAAGCGCCCCACGCGCCGAACCTTCCTCAGTGCCATCGGCTGCGCCCTGTGCTCGAAAAACCGGCCGGTGAACCTGTTTCTTCAACCGCGTGGGGTGTGGGCTTGCGGACGGCGAAGGGCCAAGCCGGGCGTCTGCATAAAATATTAAATTATGCTAACCTCCGCTCAATGGCGCACCATGCGGCCGGCGGCGTTCGGCCGGCGGCTGTTCTTCCTCGGGTGGACGAGCGACCCTCGTCCTGCAGGGCTGCTGCCGCGGTTACCGCTACGGGCCACCGCGAGCCAGGCGTATCCGCCCCCCGAGACGGACGCCGCGGCGCCTAAAATTTCCTCTCGGCGCACCGGCCGTTCTCGACTTGCCGCGGTCGGGGGAACGCCCCAGCGGGGTTGATCGCAAGTCTTCCGTCTTTGCGCAAAGCAAGCATTGGCCCGCAATAAAATTTCGACGGCAACGGCCCGGGCTTCGACGTTACCCAGATTCGCCGCGCTCAATCCGGGCTCGGTGGGCAATCCATTGTGATCGCGCGGTTTTCGCACGGGCATCCGGCATGCGGGCAGGATCGCCCCTCACATGCTTACCCCTGCGGCCTTGAAGATGTCGCGCGACGCCGGGCGCGCCAAGTAAGCCAGGAGCGCCTGAGCGGAGTCCGCTGCCGCACTCGCGGCCGGGACATAAGCGGAATATTCGTTGACGAATTCGATCTCCTTCGGCAATACGCCGACGACCTTCAGGTCCTTGACGGGAACGAATTCGCTCGTGAATCCAATGCCGATCTCGGCGTCACCCCTGACCACCGCGGCGACCACCTCGCGACCGGTGTTGAACTTGAGAGACTTCCCCTTGATGGCGTCCGCGACGCCAAGTCGCTCAAGCATGCCGGCGACAAAGACGGCGGCCGTCCCGCCGCCGGCCGGGTCGGTGAAAGAAACCGATTTTGCCGCCAAAAGCGCCTTCTTGAAAGCATCGGCAGTCGAAATATCGGGCGCCGCCGCGCCGCTGCGCACCGCGACGCCGATCTCGACGCGGCCAACCACGGCCCGGCTTCCGGCGCGTGCGACGCCGTCCTTGTCGGCTGCCGTCGCGAGTGCGGTTGAGAGAATCACCAGGTCGGCATGAGTGCCTGCCTTGAGCTTGCCCTGGATCGCCCCGACCGATCCGAAGGTCACCGCGACCTTGTTGCCGGTATCGTGCTCGAAGGCGTGCACCACAGCTTCCAATGGCTGCTCGACGGCCGCCGCTGCCAGAACTACGATTTCCGCCGCCTGCGCTCCTGCGTGCGACCCCATAGCCCACAGCACAGTGACAGCCGCTGCCGCAAACGAGAAATTGCGCATCGTCTCCTCCCGGTTTGATATCGATACTAGCGTGCTTGCTTCGCCGAAGCGAGGATCAGGTGATCCGCCGCTGGCATGTCGAATCGAGGTTCAAGCCCCAGCAGCGGCGCGATCCGCGTGATCACCTTGGCGGCGACCGGCGTGGCGTTCCAGCCGGATGTAGCGAATCCGTGGGTTTCAGGAAGTGGTTTCGGCTCGTCCAGCATGATCAGCAACAGAAAGCGCGGCTCGTCGGCGGGGAGCACCGCCATGAAATCGGTCATCAATCGGTGCTTGGAATAATGGCCGTTGATGACCTTCTCGGCGGTCCCGGTCTTGCCGCCCACATAGAAGCCTTGCACGTCGGCCTT
>JASHYD010001416.1 GCA_030043175.1 Xanthobacteraceae bacterium
GCACGAGCGGCCAACGTCATCACCGCGGCGGCATAGATAAGGAGGAAAACCGTCGGCAGGGCCAGCGCGGGAATATCGGCGCCCTTGAGGAAAATGGCCTTGACGATGGTGACGTAGTAGCGCGCATGAACCAAGTAGGTCACGTCCTGAACCACCGTCGGCATCTGGTCGATCGGGAATACGTAGCCCGACAACAGCATCGTCGGCAGCATCGTCACCAGCAACGCCACCTGACTGGCTCCGACCTGGCTTCGGATTAGGACGGACAGCAGATAACCGATCCCGAGCACGACGACCAGAAACAGCGACGTCGTGACAAACAGTGTAAAGATGGTCCCGCGGAATGGCACGCTGAACCACAAGCATGCCAACGCGAGGCACAAGGCAGCGTCGATCCACCCCAGCACAAGATAGGGCAGAAGCTTGCCGATCATCACTTCGCTCGGCCTGACCGGCGTCGAGATCAAAAGCTCCATCGTGCCGCGTTCCCATTCCCGCGAAATCGTAAGCGACGTGAGCTGGGCGCCGACCAGCGCCATGATGACTGCGACGACCCCCGGGATAATGAAATTCCTACTGTCCAGGTCCTCGTTGAACCAGATCCGCGACTGCGTCGTCATCGGTTGGACCTGTTGCAGCTCCTGGCCCAGCCGATCCATTACATCAAGCATCACTTCAGCCGAGTAGCCGGAGACGACGGCTTGCGCATAGCCGAGCGCGATGTTCGCCGTGTTGTCGTCGGTGGCATCGAGAATGGCCTGCACTGTGGCGCTATGCGAGTCATTTAGCCGTTCGGAAAACTCCGGCGGAATGACGATTGCGATCTTGCAGTCGGCTCGGTCAATCGCCGCTGCCAGCGCCGAATAGGTGGCGACGTTGCGAGCGATCACAAAGTAGCGCGACGCCTCGAAATGCTTGAGCAGCGACTGGCTGTTCTGGCTCGCTTCGCGATCGAACGTGCAGACAGGGATGTGCTTGAGGTCCAGCGTCACGCCGTAACCGAGCAGGAACATCTGCGTGAACGGCATCAGCAGTGCGATCATCAGGCTGCGGGGATCGCGCCAGATCTGCAGCAGCTCCTTGACGCCGATGGCGCGGAGGCGACGAAGTCTCATGCGGCGGCCCTCCTCGCCTTCGCATCGGCGGCGATCAACTGCACAAACACGTCTTCGAGGCTCGGCGCGATGTGGGCCATACGAAACGGCTGCAGACCCTTGGCGGCGAGAAATGCCGGCAGATCGCGAAGGCCGTTCTCCGCCTTGCGGACCAGGATATGCAGCGCATTACCGAAAACCGAGCAGTCGAGCACGTCCGGGGCATGCTGCAGCGCCTCAAGCGTTGCGCCGAGGCCGTCACATTCGACCAGCAGCAGTTCGCCGCCGAGCGCCGTCTCTCTGAGCTGCGCCGGGCTGCCGGTCGCAATCAGCCGTCCGTGATTGATCAGGGCAATGCGGTGGCAGTATTCAGCTTCGTCCATGTAATGCGTCGAGACCAGCACCGTCACGCCGTCGCCCGCGAGGTTGTGGATGAGGTCCCAGAAGCGCCGCCGCGACGCTGGCTCGACACCCGAGGTCGGCTCGTCAAGGAACAGGATCGGTGGCTTGTGGAGCACGGCACAGCCAAGCGCCAGGCGCTGCTGCCAGCCGCCGGCAAGAGTCGCTACCAGAGCCTTCTCGCGCCCGGCAAGCCCTGCCATGTTGATGGCAAACCGCATGCGCTCCGCTAGCTCCGCCCGAGGCACGTTGTAGATTCCGCCGAAGAAGCGCAGATTTTCCTCGACCGTCAAATCGCGGTAGAGGGAGAACCTCTGCGACATGTACCCGATGTGCTGACGCACGCCTTCCGCATCCCGCGCTACGTCGATTCCGGCGACGGTCGCGCTCCCGCCGCTTGGCCGCAGCAGGCCGCACAGGATGCGGATAATGGTCGATTTTCCCGCGCCGTTGGGGCCGAGGAAACCCATAATCTCGCCCCTGCCGATACGAAAGCTGACATGATCGACGGCTACGAAGGCGCCGAACTGCTTGACCAAATCATGAGCGATGACCTGGTCGTCCGCGGGGCCGGCCGTGCGGTCGATCACGGTCAAGACGCGCCCCCCGTTTCGAGCAGCGCCACAAAAACGTCCTCAATGCTGGGCGTCGCGACAGCGATGCCAGAAAAGGAAATGCCTGCGCGGCCCAATGCCTCTTGCAGTTCGGGAATGCGCATGTTCGCATCATCCACCATCGCATGCACGCCGTCCCCCACCAGCAGGGCATTGCTGACCCCAGTCAGGCCGCCGATGGCGTTGCGAACGTCGCGGCCCTGGGTGCTTGAGATCGCGATCAGTGCGCCCGGCATACGCTGCTTGAGTCCGGCCGGGGTATCGCAATAAAGCGCATGGCCGGCGTGCAGCAAGGTCAGGCGGTTGCATCGTTCGGCCTCGTCCAGATAGGCGGTGGATATCACGATGGTCACGCCTTCCTCGCGCAGCCCATACAGGATGCGCCAGAAGTCGCGGCGGGACACCGGATCGACACCGGTGGTCGGTTCGTCGAGCAGCAGGATTTTCGGCGTGTGCACGAGCGCGCAGGTGAGCCCGAGCTTCTGCTTCATGCCGCCGGAAAGCTGCCCGGCTTTGAAGCGGCCAAAGGCGCTCATGCCGGATGCTGCGAGAAGGCGGGCGGCGCGTTCGCGCCGCACTGCCGGTGCCACCTCAAACAGATCGGCATAGAAACGGATGTTCTCGTCTACCGTGAGGTCTTCGTAGAGCGCGAAGCGTTGCGGCATGTAGCTGACATGCGGCTTCACACCCTCGGGGTCGCCGACCGCGTCGATCCCGTCAATTATGATCACGCCGGCATCAGGCCGCATCACGCCAGCCAGCATCCGCATTGTCGCGGTCTTGCCGGCACCGTCCGGCCCGACGAGGCCGAAGATCTCGCCACGGCAGACCGACAGGCTCAGGCCGTCGACGGCCTTCATGTCTGCGAATCGCTTGATCAGTCCGTCTATCTGGATGATTGGGCCGTCCGCGTTCAGGTCTTGCACCCTCATGGCGAACCTGCCGCAAGCGCGTCAATCAGGGCATCAGCTGGCATGCCCGGGACGAGTTCATGGGTCGGATTGTCGATGTCGATCTTGATACGGTAGACGAGTGTGACGCGCTCAGCGTGGGTTTCGACGCTCTTCGGCGTGAATTCGGCAGCAGGCGAAATGAAGGAGACGCGGCCCTTGTAAGTCTTGCCCGGGTAGGTGTCGGTCTTCACCGCGGCGACCTGATCGAGCCGCACTTTGCCGATATCCGTTTCGTTGATGTAGGCGCGCAGCCAGATGTGATCGAGGTCAGCGAGGGTCACCACCGGCGTGCCGGGCACCATGATCTCGCCGAGCTCGGCCTGCCGCACGGTGATCACGCCACCGAACGGCGCCCTCAGGGTCGTATAGTCGAGCACGATCCGGGCCAGCTTGAGGGCTTCCTTGGCATTGCGGACATTGGCCTGCGCCAGCTCGACCTGCCGTTCGGTGGATTTCTCCAGTGCCTGGTCTCGTTCCAGCGCAGCGTTCGACCTCTTAAGGGTTGCGTTCGTCTGATCGCGCGCCTCAATGGTGCCGGCGCCTTTTTTCATCAGGTCGTCGGCGCGCGAAAACTGGAGTTTCGCCAGTTCCACGTCCGCCTCGTCGGCTTCGACGGTCTTCTTGGCTGCCGCAAGATTCTGCTCGGCCGCAGCGAGCTGGCGTCGCTGCACTTCGAGCGCGGCTTCCGCGATCGTGACCTGCTGGCGATAGTCGGAATCATCGACGCGCGAAATCGGCGTCCCGGCCTTGACCCACTGGCCTTCGTTGAATGGCAACTCGACAATGCTGGACTGAACGGTTTTGAAGCCGAGCACGCTTTGATGAGCCTCGATATTGCCGGACACCAGGATAGTGGGAGCCTGATCTGACGGCTTGAGCCACTGCACAAACGCGCCGCGATACGACCATGCGGCGGCGCAGCCGCCGAAGAGAAGGAACGCGGCGGCGACATACCTCAGTTTACTTGCAGGGGTCTTCATTATCGCCTCATGCCAGTGTCGCGAGAAATACGAATCCTCTCGCGCTTCTCTTCTGACTCGATGCCAACGGGGGCGCTTTGATTTACGTCATGAAGAGCACAGCAGGTTGGTGAGGGCGGTCGTTGAGCGAAATCAAAGCTCGAAAAGGGGACCGCAGTAAGGTTGCTGCGAACCAAGACGGCATGTGCTCAGCGCTGACGGCGCACCTTGGGGAAGATCCGATGAACGAAAATATCGCCTCCCCGGTGCACGGTAGCGGGATCAGACCGCTTGGACAGCCCCCGGCCGCTCGCCATCTTCATCGCTACTGGTGGGCCAGCCTCTTCCTCGTCCTCGTCGCCGGTGGAGGCGCGGCCGCGATGTGGATGAAGTTTAGACACGGCGGCACGATGCAATATGTGACCGTGCCGGTGGCGCGGGGCGCTGTCACACGCGCGGTGACGGCGACCGGCACCGTCAATCCCGAGCTGACCATCATCGTCGGATCCTACGTATCGGGCGTGATCAAGGAGCTCTATTGCGATTACAACACGGAAGTGAGGAAAGGGCAGGTCTGCGCCAAGATCGATCCGCGTCCGTACGAGACGGTGGTCAACCAGGCAAAAGCGAATCTTGCTATAGGCAAGGCGCAGCTTCTGAAGGATCAGGCTAGTCTCGGATACGCGAAAATCACCTTGGAACGCAACGAGCGCCTGGTGGAGACGCACGCAGTATCCCAGGATGCGGTCGACAATGCCCGCAGCGCATACGAACAGGGCGAGGCGCAGGTCGTTTTCGACCAGGCCACCATCGAGCAGCGCCAGGCCGAGCTTGATTCCGCCCAGGTCAATCTCGACTACACCGACATCATCTCCCCGGTCGAGGGCACCGTCGTGTCGCGCAACGTTACGATGGGCCAGACCGTGGCTGCGAGCTTTCAGACGCCGACCCTGTTTCTGATCGCCACCGACCTGAAAAAAATGGAAGTCGATACCAATGTCAGCGAGAGCGACATCGGCGGCCTCAAGGAAGGCAATCCGGCCAGCTTCACGGTGGATGCATTCCCAAAGCGAACTTTCACCGGAAAAGTAGCCCAGGTCCGCCAGTCGCCCCAGACCGTTCAGAACGTCGTCACCTTCGACGTTGTCGTAAGCGTCGACAATTCCGATCTCGCGCTCAAGCCCGGCATGACGGCGGCGACCCGGATCGTCGTAGATCAGCGCGCCG
>JASHYD010001417.1 GCA_030043175.1 Xanthobacteraceae bacterium
CTCCTGTTCTCCTGACGCTATGCAGATATTCCTTTATGTTCCGGCCTCCAAGTTTGCTCGCCCCCCAGATCGTTCCTACCGCTGCGAACACTGCCGCAGGGCAGCCGGGGCTTTTACATCCGGGCCTATCGTGCTTTGTTACCTCCACACGCACCGGATATGCTATCCGTCCGAACACAGTAATTGACGGCATAGGGACTTTCACCCTGCCAGACTCTCAGCCTTATCGGCTGCTCACTATATGCCTTCGACCTGATCGAGCATGATGGCGAGGGTCTGCGCAATCTCCCGTTCCTGGGCCGCAAGGCTGCGTTGGCGCAGCTGCTGCGCAACGCCAAAGCTGGCACCATACTCAACGAACACATAGCCGAGGACGGGGCGACCGTCTTCGCCTATGCGTGCCGGCTCGGTGCTGAGGGCATCGTTTCCAAGAGAGTGGACGGCGTCTATCTGTCTGGCCCGTGCCGCGTCTGGATCAAGGTCCGTAATCCTGCAAGCATCGCGGCGCAGCGGGAGCGCAGTGAGAGGTGGAATCGACGAGCCGTAGGCAGCACCCACTAGGGTTTGGGCCGCCCCCAGACTAGCCTTCGCTCCCGAAACAAGAGATGATCGGCCCACCCTAGTATAGGAACGGCTTTCAGAAGCACGTTTTCTTGGTTGGTGGATAGACCCGTCTGAGTTACACGATAGTCATTGATGGTTGATATACGCGGGGAGTGTCCTTTAATTGGGACATCATTCCCCTTCCCTGACTTGCCCCGCCCTCGCCGGGCGGGGCTTTCGCAGCGGCGTCCGCCACCGCGGGTGCCACATCCACGAGCGAATTTAATCGGTATGCTGATCGGCGTGCTTTTTCGAAGCGTACTCGTGGTGCTCGACGGCGTGCAGGGAATGGCCGTGGGCGACTTTGGAATGGTGGGCTGCTTTTTCATGATGCCCGGCCTCCGCATGTTTGGCGGCTTCTCTATGGTGCCTGGCGGCATGTTCGTGATGTTCAGCAGCTTTCTGGTGGTGTTCGTGAATTGTGTGCTTTTCCATGATGGGCCTCCCCGGATGCGCAATTCTTGAGACACTCTGTAAGTCTACAGACGTCGCAATGACGCAAATGTGACATCGTCACTGCCGTCGTTCGTCAATCGAAGGGTAAGCAACTTTTCCCCCGGCGCCCCATCCGCCAGGCCATAGCGGTTCGCTTACTGTTGCAGGGGCTGAATCTGGGCAGCGCTCGCCAACGCCAGTGCCGGGCGGCTATCGATCACGTTCTTCACGCCAATTCGATATCGCCGTCGATTTCGAATGTGAGGTCGATGCCGCCGACCGTAACGACGGCCTTTGCCGGCAACGTCGTACTGCTCAGCTCTCCTTTTGCATCGGCGGCGCGAACTGCCTTCTCGATTTCTCGTTGAGCTGTGACCCCCAGCCTCTTGAGAAACTTGCGTGCACTGGTGTTGAGGGGCTCTTCGTCCACGGTCGCTCTCGTTAGCAGCCTCGCGCTGGACCGTTTACGGATTCCGTTAGATTCTACCGATGCAGGCATATTCGCTAATGGCGTTGCACACGAGACGTTGGTGAGCTCATCTGCGCCGGACTTATAACCACACGGCGCGAGATTAATAGCCTGCCGCCGATACTTGCCGCGTCGCCAAGAAGCCCGAACCGCCGAAGCTCTTCTGGTTGACCTATCGCCATTCTGATGGTCGCCCTGCCGGCGTGGTCGTCATCGAGTCCGTCGTCTTCATGCTCGCCTGAAGGTCTCGCTGGCGCGCGCCGATCGAGGGGGCTTGGGGTTTGCGTCCGGGCATCCGCTTGACCCGGAAAGCGCGGGCCAGACCCCAGCGAACAAGCGAACATGATCGGCAGGTTTCTCGGATGCTGATCAAGAAGAAGCCGCCTGCGCCATTCGTGCGACGACGGACAGCCGCGAAGCGGGCGGAGGAACGACTCTGCGGAGGCGCACCAAACAACTCCGATTAGTTGGCCTGCAGCCGCGAAAATTCAAGTCGCCAATCAACTAAAAAAGCTTGTCGCTTGTCCTCAAGGTATCGACCCGATCAAATCGTCATCGACTGGACACTCGCAAAATCATAGAGGTTGGTTACCGATGGTCTCGTCCCCGGAGTGCAACTTCGCGCAAGCGAACCGGATCACGCTCCCCAAGCCTTACTGCGTGAATAATTCTTTGGCCCCCTATTTCGCGTACTACCTCAGGCTGGTCGGTGTCCCTTAGCTCTTCGCAGGCAGCTTCGAGATCTTCAGTCGTTTCCGCAATTATCTCGGCTCGGAACGCTCCAAAAAAAATACATTGGCATCGATGTTACCCCCACAGTCGCGTCGCGCGCGATAGTATCGGTGAGATTGCTACAGCAATGATTAAGTTTTTGCAATATATAACGTGCGGATGACGCGAGACTGGAGACTATAACCCTGCGTTGGCGGTGGCGGCAGTAGGTAGGCCGAGCGGGCGAAATATTGTAAATCCTGCTAACGCCCTCATCCGTAGGCGAATTGGGTCAAGCTCACCATGGGTGGCAGTCGCAATAATAAGACCGCCGATGAGTTCGCGGATTACTTCGGGCTGGCCTAGTACGATGGCGCCGCGCTGATCGAGCCCGACGAGTGGAACGAATTCTTGCCGATATCGATGCCCATGGTGGCGACGGCCGCGATTGGTTTGTTGGACATTGCGGTGCTCCGTTTAACACTCGCCCCTTTCCAGCGTCACTCGCTGGTGAGGCAGGGGCACGGCCGGACCATTCCATTAGCGGAAGTCAACGCCTACTCGATCACCTCGTCGGCAATGGCCAGCAACCAGTTCGCGACCATTAGGCCGAGCACCTGGGCGGTCATTGGTTAGCTTAAATTGCACCGGCAGGTCACCGGGATTCGCAGCCAACCAAGTTCGAGCTGGTGATTAACCTCAAGATCGCCAAGGCCTCGTTCTTTTGTCAGATTTCTGCTTAGAGAATGGCAGTTCTTATTGTGCGTACCGGGTGAAGACAAGGTCGCGCGCTTCGATCTGATTGTGGCAGGGGAAGCAGGTCTTCATCAACGCCTCGTCGCCAGGTTTGCCGTCCTGGAAGTGAGCGAAGCCCCAACCCCCCGTTGCGGTGTACTTTTTCGTGTCCTTGACCATAAACTGAATGTTCGTTGGGCTGCCGGGTACGAAAGATTGGGCTTGGCCAAAGACTTTGTTGTTTTCGTCCGACGGCACGTGACGGTAATGCAGAGCGGCAATGATCGCGCCGTCTGGGAACGGGACCTTTCCTTCGCGGGCGGCTTGGATCGCCAAATCGTTGCCCAAAACGGCAGAAAAACTGTGGAAGTTGCCTTCCTCATGGGCTACGGAGATCAGCCTCCAGTCGCGGTATCCAGGGGGAATATTGGTAACGAAGATCGGGGCGCCCTCTTGGTTAGCTGCGGGCGCTGTGAAGGCGACGACCCCCGCCAGCGTTGCAACTCCAACCAATGGGAATGCGGTCAGTCTCATTTGGTTTCTCCTTTTAACCGGATACCATTTCGGGCTTTCCAGCCGTTGCATTATACACCTGAGCCTCTGAACCTATCGCGGCGCCGATGATTCGAAAGGAACGGGGGCGCATCTGTATTGCTGCACCGCGTTGAGGCTGCTCATGGCCCTTAACCGCCGTGAGCTCTCGATGGCGTCAGCACGATAGCCATCGAAGGTATTTCGGACCAACTGTGGTTTTCGACGGTGCTTGATCGCCGTGCCGAAATCGCGGCCGTTAAAGCAATAGCGAGAGGATCGCGGCGCAGGACCA
>JASHYD010001418.1 GCA_030043175.1 Xanthobacteraceae bacterium
ATCGCAAAAATAATCTCCGGACATTTAATCTCTGGATGAGCTCTGATCGTGAAGTGATTATTAAACTGGGATTTTTTGCGGGCATCATTGCCGATAATGCAGGCCAACCAAAAGCAGATAACAAATAACCTGGCCGCAAGGCATTCCGGGCGGAGCGAGCCATCGCATTGTCGTGCCAAGACGCTCATCGCCGCAAAGGCGTCGCTGGCCCAGCTGATAACCGGGGAGATCCCCCGGCATTGCCGGGGTGGCAGTAGAAGTTTGACAGTTCCGGGGTATCTCACGCGCACACCGTTGAAACTTCGACTTGTGAGCCGCCAAGCACAGGAAAGGAAATTTCAGAAATTTCACCGATGGAGAAGGAGGAGAGAATAAGGGAGGGCGAGGGCCGTACAAATGGTCCCGTCGTGTTCCTTTCCCAATGCAGGGCAGGAGGCTTGTGCTTTCATGAGTTGGCGTTGCGTGCGATGCCACCAGATCGAGAAGGCGCCAGTTCCAGGATGACGGCCAGGGTGAACGCAATGCAGCTGAGTGAGATATGTGGTCGCGAAGCAAAGGCAATCGGGGGTCGTCACCCCACCTTTGGGCGGCTCAGATTTGGGGGGCGTTAGCGGACTCCAACGGCCCCTTTGGGCGGCTAGACGGAAGTTCCCAAGCTCCGGCTCTGTTAGGGGATACGACTCGTGTCGCCAGTTGACCGTAGTTAGGGCGGCTGGGTTCGATAGCCGGGACAGTGGCCATTGCCAACCCGGATTGTCAGCCGATCGATGAGCAATAGGCGAAGCGGTCGCAGCGATGGCAAACACAAACCCTACAGGGCGCCATCGATGCAAGGTTGAGGCGTCGCAGCCGCCCGCTGACATTTCTATTTGCTGCTTGGTCTGTTTGTTGCTGTCAGGCTCGGTTGTTTGTCTGCTGGGCGAGCCGAACCCCTTGTCTCGCGGCGCGGGTACCCAATGCAGCAATGCGTGTTTCTGGCCGGCGGGAGAAGGAGTCACCACCGCGCATCAGCATCTCTGAGGCGGGGTCAGCGCGCCCGCGCGACGCCGCGGATTTAAGGGACTGGTCAAGATCAATCGCCGTCGCCCGGCCGCGTGATGCCGAGCGAGTGCATCATCGCCTTGAGACATCATCGCCTTGAGACCGCCGCGTCAGGTCAGCTCCGCTCATCGCGCAGCCCGATGCGTTCCGGACGGATCGGTTCCTGCGTTTGCCTGATATCCCCTTGCGTATCTGATGGAACGAGGCTGGGATGATCCGTCAGAGACTGGTTGCTTTCCTTGACCTTCTCGTGCACCTTATCAAGAGCGGCTTCCGCCGTTGATTTGGATTTTTCGTATTGCTCTTGCGCGAACGATCGCGTCCGGTCCTTGATTTCGTCGCTCGCTTCGCCCATCAGTTGATGTTCCGTTTGTGTCGAGCGCAACGCGGCCCCAACGGCCGCGCCGAGTGCAATGCCCAGTCCCGCCATGACGAGCGGCTGTTCGCGGCAGAGGTCGAGCAGGTCCCGGCTCGTTGTTGCGGTGCCACTCGCGAAAGCCTTCACTCCCTCGGCGGTCCGGCCAGCGGATTGCGTCATGCCCCCATAGAGCATGGAGGCGGTACCACCAAGAGCGCCTCTCGTGTCACTCACGCGGGACTTGGCTTGTTCATACGCTGACGAAGTGGTGTCGCGGACTAAGGAAGCCGCCGAACCAGCAGCTCCACGCCACTGAGAGGCCGTTTCGGCCGCCGAATCCCTTGCCGTCCTCACCGTTGCGCCGATGGAACCCGCCGTTTCGGATGCCCTGGACGCTGCTTCGGAAACGCGGTCGCAAACCCCTGACGCTGTTTCGCCGATCGCGTTTCCGGCGCGGTCACGTGCATCTGCAAACCGGTCGCGCGCATCAGAGAAATAGCTGCGAACCCGCCCCCGTCCCCGGTAGGGCATCCGCGCCAAGCGGCGCCCTTCCTTCCCTCGTGAAAGCATGAGCCAGGCCAACCCGGCTCCGACCATTCCCAATGCGAGGGGGTTCGCGACGGTTTGATCTCGCAGGTTGCGGAAGAAGTCAACGCCTCCCGAATCTGTCGCGTAATCGACCAGCCGGTCCACGACATGGCCTGGCGTCACACGCGCTCGAAGTTCATCGAACGTCTCTGCCAGTTGGACGCGCCTTGCTTCGGCGTCGCGCTCAAGCAGCTCGCTTTTCAACATCGTCGATTCTCACCTGACTCCGCGCGGTCGCGGCGTCGCGTTGTAGCTGATGGATGGTTTTGTCGGGAATGAACTTGCCGGCCCTGAGCCACCTCACACCGATCAGCAGGAGAATAAGGCCGATGATGAAGCAAGCTCCACCGATGGCGAGGGCTGACCAGTACGGAGCTAGCCCGCTCTCCACAAGCGCCGCCACGGCTGCCTCCAACAGGACGACCAGCGCGGGCATCAGCAGTATCGCACCGCCGACGATTAACCCCAGCCCGGTTGTTGCCAGCGTCATCTTTTCCGAAATCTCGGCACGTGCGAGCTGCCCCTCCGTACGCATCAGCTCCGTCAGTTGCGTGACGAGTGACGTAAGCAGTTCCGGAACGGTTTGCCTGTTGGTCGAAAGCGCCATCACTGCCCCCTTGCATCGGCTTGCCGCCACCCCTGGCCTGACCTGCGGCCCGAACTCTTGAGAAATCGGGTCAGCGCGAAACCAGCAAGCATTGCCCCTCCGAAGAATATTGCCGGTTGGGCACGCGCAAAACTGCCAATTTCTTCTATGAGATCGTCAACGCTGCGATGCCGCAGGGTCTGTGCGACGTCTTCGAGTTGCGCAGCCGCTTCATGCACGTAGTTCGCGACCTGGGGCATTCCAGCTTCGAGTGTGCGTGCCGCCCCGTGAACGGCTCCGGCGACGTCGCCAAGCCTGTCGGCACCCACGTCCTTCTGCTGATGGGCAATTCGGCGCGCGTGAGCTTTTGCGGTTTCAGCCGCATCAGCAATGTTGGATTTCGCCTTGTCGCCGAGCGACGAAATG
>JASHYD010001419.1 GCA_030043175.1 Xanthobacteraceae bacterium
CGAGTCGTGCCACCTGCTGATTCGCGGGCAAAACATGCCTTGTCGCTAGGCCGAGATTGACCTCTACCAGCCCCGGCGAGCCCAGAGTTCTCGAACATTTTAGCGCATCGGCGCCGCGCATCGATTCGCGGCGACCCGATGCAACCGGAGTGGGCGGCGAAGCTGTTGGAGTTTGAGGCCATCGGATCGCCACTAGCACCGTCAAGCGCAAAATAGGCCATCCATGGCCGCCTGGGCGATGGCTGAAGCTGCCCTTGGCTGGAGGACCGAAAGCAGTTCCGGCCGCACGGCACGCCATCGCGAAGCCAGGAAAAAATTCGGACCGCTATTCCCGCAACTAGAGCTATAGTGGCACTGTCGGTTTCCAATATTGCAGGAGGACGCCACTATGAATTCGACTCGCCGCAGCCTCATTCGCCACGGAACGGCATGGGTAACCATGGCTACGCTTGCCAGTTCCGGACCTTTCACGACAAGACCGGTACGTGCGCAGGGCGCAGCAGGATTGCCGATGCCCGATGTCAAGGCGCTGGTATTCGACACATTCGGCACCGTTGTTGATTGGCGCAATGGTGTCGCACGCGAAGCGGAGCGAATTCTAAAGCCACTGGGCTATGATCTCGACTGGCTCGCGTTCGCAGATGCCTGGCGCAAAGAATACGGGCCGGGCATGGAGGAAGTGCGAAGCGGGCGCCGGCCGTTCGTCAAACTGGACATTCTGCATCGGGAAAACCTTGATCGCATTCGGTCACGGTTCAAGCTCGACAAGCTCGCGGAGCCGACAATGGCGGAGCTTAACCTCGCCTGGCATAAGCTCGACGCCTGGCCGGATGTGGGCCCAGCATTTGCGCGGTTGCACAAGCGGTTCCTGATGGCACCTTGCTC
The DNA here is from genome assembly GCA_030043175.1 of Xanthobacteraceae bacterium. Next base: position 886 of record JASHYD010001419.1, read on the forward strand.
GAATGGCAATATTGCGCTGATGGCAGATGTAGCGCGGCGCAACAACCTCCCGTGGGACGCTATCCTTGGTTCGGAGGTCGCCCAGGGGTACAAGCCGCAGCCGAAGGTTTACTTAGCGACTTGCGAGGCATTCAATCTCAAGCCCGAGCAAGTCATGATGTGCGCCGCGCACAGTGGCGACTTGTCGTCCGCCCAGAAGCTCGGACTGCGCACCGGCCATATAGGGCGGCCTGGGGAGGGCGGTCCGGGTACTGGTGAGTCCGAACCCAAAGGGTCATTCGACGTCGTGGCCAAGAACTTCCACGATTTTGCGGACAAGCTCGGGGTGTGACCGGACGAGAGATAAGCCGAGGCAACTGCATCGCGTGCGCCCGCAATGGGGAGGGCGCATGGCGTGCCTTTCGCGACAGGTTGCAGCGAGCGCTTGAGCCGGTCGCCACTGTGTGTTCGAGAAGCTCCGGTCGGTCTTCGTCTAAGTTTTCCACCGGGCCTAACCCGACCTACAGCGCGTGAAACTTGCACTGATTGGTCAGCCGGCTAAATCGCGACCAGCCGGGGCCCCCTGATGTCGCGAAAGCTTTGTGAGGCAATAGCACGCGATATCGCCCCGCTGAGTGGCACACCTGCGCCGCGGGGCGGGCCGCCCACCTCCCTGCTTCGCATCCACCCTCTATCGCGCTAGGATCAAAAAAACGGCGCCATAGTTCGGCGTCAACGGGGCAGGGTATTGACCAACATGCGCACGACCATAGCCATCTCAATCATCACCTGCGTCACGCTCACCGTGCTGCCGGCCCGCGCCGGCGACACGACTTACGAGCGTCTCGTCAATCCTGAGCCACAAAACTGGCTCATGCACCATCACGACTACAGCGCACGACGCTACTCCCCGCTTGACAATATTAATCGCGGCAACATCGGGAACATGAGGCTGCTGTTCGCAGTGGCGCTCGGCGGCACCTCCAAGGACGACAGCCTCGAAGCGACGCCGCTCGTCGAGGACGGCTTCTTGTACATCGCCGACAGCTCGGGGATCGTATCGAAGGTCGACGTTCGGTCCGGCGCCGCCGGCCCGATTATCTGGAAGATGGACCCGGGCCAGGGAAAGCCCGACCGCGACCGCGGCGTCGCGCTGTGGAATAATCTCGTCATCTCGATCACCGGCTATGACGGACGCGTGATCGCGACCGACAAGGAAACCGGCAAGGTCGTGTGGGACAAGAACCTCCTCGACAAAGGCGAAGTTGGTCTGACTGAGCTCAGTGCGGCGCCGCTCGCCCTAAAGGACGCGATCCTGGTGCCTGCCTCCGGCGGCGACCACGGTACTCGCAGCTGGATCGCTTCGCTCGACCCCACAAGCGGCGGCCTGCTGTGGAAGACCTTTTCGGTGCCGGCACCGGGCGAGCCCGGTAGCGAAACCTGGAAGGACAAGAACAATGCGTGGCGTACCGGCGGCGGCGCGTTCTACGGCACGGGCTCCTACGATCCCCTCACTAACCTGACCTATTGGGGCTCCGGCAACCCGGTGCCGGCCTTTGATGCGAGTTATCGGCCGGGCGACAATCTCTACACCAACAGCGCAATCGCCTTCGATGCCGCGACAGGCAAGATCAGATGGTATCACCAGTACACGCCCAACGATAACCGTGACTACGACGAGACTGGCAGCCACATCCTCCTCGACACCAAGCTCGATGGCGAGGATCGCAGGATCCTGTTCCACCCGGGCCGCAACGGTTTTGCCTATACCTTTGATCGCATCAATGGGCAGTTCCTCAAGGCGGTGCAGACGGTCAAGCAGGTGAATTGGACCAAGGGTATCGACCCCAAGACGGGCAAGCCGCTTGACTACGATCCAAGCCGGGACGTCCAAATCTACGCGGCTGCGGCGAACTCGGTCGAGGACAAAATCGCCCGACAGGTCTGTCCCAACGTCGCGGGTGGCACCAATTACTGGCCGTCCTCCTACAGCCGTAGGACCGGGCTGTTGTACGTGCCGCTCCAAGAGGGCTGCAGCCGGATCACGACCGACACCAGCGCCCATGTGATCGGCCGCATCACCGGCGGCATCACCGGCGGCGGTGGCCCCATCACCGGCGGCATCATCGCGATCGACCCCGCGGGCGCGGAGGTGAAAAAGCGCATCGACCTGCCGTACCCCAATCCGGCTGGCGCGCTTACTACGGCCGGCGGCATCGTCGTCACCGCCATGATCGACGGAACAGTCCTCGCCTATGACGATCAGACCTTCGACGAGCTGTGGCGCATCAATGTCGGCTCTGGCTTTAACGCGGCGCCGATGACCTACGCGGTCAACGGCAAGCAATACATCGCCATCGCATCGGGCCTGTGCTGCGACGGGCGCGGCGCGCCCCTCCCCCGCAACAGCCGCGGCCGCGTCGCCCGTACGCCGGAACTGCGCATGCAGGGCAACGCCACCGTTGTGTGGGTGTTCGGATTATGAATGATTTTTCAATAGCTTATTGTATCGCTCCGCGAAGCGCACACAAGGCTAGTTAGCTAGCACATAGCTAGCAGCTGCTTGGGGTTTCGGGGCGGTTTTGGGGAGGCTCGCGCTGCGCATCTCAGACGGCATTTTCAGGCGGGCGTGAGACAGCCAGCGGCATGTCAGAAGCGTAGACCACACTGCTCTGGAATGCCCGTTCCTCTAGCGACGCGTTTCGGCTCAAGGTTACTACGCTGTTCGCAACGAGTTCGAGCGCTTCGCAGTCCTGCCGGTTGTAGTTCAGCAGCGCGTGTTTTTCGACAGGGTCTTTTGAAGCTTCCCAGCGATGGCGAGCGGTGATCGCTCCCAGTCCAGACGTGATAGAGCCCGACCACTGGAATCCCAGATATCCGGCGATGTCCTTCAGTCGGCTTGAGAAAGTTGGAAAATAGAGTTGCCCGAAAATATATGATACCAGATTAATGGCTCCCTCAATAACGGGTAATGCTGATATCACCTCGGACGGCCCGCCGTAGCGATCATACATTCGTTTCATAAATAGTTTTTCAAAACTGCCAAAATGAACCAGACGCGGGCTAGGAATCATCGAGAGGACAACGAGAAAGTCGGCCCATATTCGCCCTTCCTGGGCTTCGTCATCAGCCCAAAAGCTGTGATGAATGACGCCGGTACCTGTTTTTATGCGAACCCCAATAAGATAATAGAAATCGCGATCTGGCAAACCCTCAACATCAAGATAGACAGGCGTGTCGGTCAAGTTCGGCGTTCGGGGGGTAACGACGTGAATCTTGTTCTCGCGAATAGCGAGAGCTCTTAACGAATGGTTATATTTCTCAGGTTTCCTTGTCGTCTCTCTGCGGCGTCTGCGGGGACGAAACGTGTAGGAAAGCTGCCTTATCGTGAAGATGCCCTTCGAGTTGAGTTTGTATCGCTCTTTCTCCGTCATACCAGACAGGAGGCTGAGATCATCCTTTTCTAGTGCCAGCCGTCGGCACCGTGTCTGGAACTCGCACTGACCGCAGTGGCGATTTAGCACGAGGTCGGGCGGAGTGTTTCTGTTCAGAAGTGTTCCTATGTCCTTGATATGTTTGCGCACCTCACTGGTTAAGTTGGAAAGCTTAAGCTTGATCACTGCATAGATGTCGCCATGGACAATCTTCCCGATGTTCACCTTACATTTAACTGCTTGGGTCAGAAGAAACGCGTCGAATGCGAGCAACAATTTGTGGTCTTTGGTGAGCTTGTTGGCAAATTCGAACCTGTACGGGATAAATTGGACGATCCCGGACCGCAGATTGGACGGGACCCTTTCAAGGGCTTGCAAACGCGAATCGAGATCGTTCGTGCGTAGTGGGACGTCCAAACCGCAACGCCAGGCCTGGCCCTTCGAGGCTTTATTGATTGTCGGTGCGGTCGCGCGGTGACTCTCTGGAAAGATAGGGAGCAACTGTTGAAGCGCAGTCTCATAGTAAGCCCGTTCACGGCTATGAATCCAATCCGCATATTCATTGTCGCCGCCTGGTTCGGCGCGGGAGCGGAGCCAGCACTTGGTGGGGCAACGGAGATAGGCCTCGAAGAGGCGGGAATTGATGTTCATCTCAGCCAGCCCTTGTAAAGGTAACTCAATTCGACCGCAGGCTCCTGCCTACTTGCTCGTCTTCGGCAGACCGTATCGATTTGGGGGCTTTGCCCTTGATATCCCTTAGTCGTGGCTATAACGCGACGAGGGATAAAAGCCGGACCGAGTTTGCCGCGTTCGCGCCAAGGGCGTGCCCAACGACCGAGCTGCGTGAGTTCAAGGCTAAGTAGTGAAATTAGGTGGAATCAACTTGAGCTAACCAGAGTGTCGGCTCCGGGTCAAAGCCTGCCGTTCCGACTGTTCCGACTACGTTGTCAGCACGTCGGAAGTACCCCAGATGAGCTGACGACTTTGTTGCATCGCCCGAGTCGGCAGCCTTGGGCCACTTCCGGACTCATGCAGCGCCAAACGTGTGTCATTGACTGGTCCCACAATAATTGACGCGCTCCAAATAGACCGGCGACGCCTGTCGCCCCACGAGTGAGCCAAGACAGGCGCCGCCGCGGTATCGCGCGCTCGCGGCCTCGACCGTGCCCATCATGGACGGCCCTGGACGCTTAGCGCACACCCAGCGCGACCTCACCCGCGTCGGCTCGAGTCGTAAGTGTCCGGGCGACCCGGACGCTGAAGTAGTACCACCGTTGGTCGGTGGCGTCCCAGCGGCGGTACGCGGAGCGAAATTTGACTGGGGTGTCCTCCGGGGAACCGCCGCGAGCGACATGGATGCTACAGTTACCGTCTCCGAGCCACGCGGAGCCGTCCGTCGGCACACCCTTGTAATTGTCATGGCCGCAATCCTCGACCCACGAGGGGACGTTGCCGACCATATCGTGGAGGCCAAACCGATTCGGTGCGAATGAGCCGACTGGCGCTGTTTTCCCGCTGTTCCATTGGCTATAGCATCCGTAGCAGTTGGCGTTGTTCTTGCCGATATCATTGCCCCACGGATAGGCCGTCGTGGCGTCGGCGCGCGTCGCATACTCGTATTCGGACTCGCTGAGTAGCCGATACGGCTTTCCGGCCGTTTTGGCGAGCCACGCCACGTATTGCCTGGCTTCGCTCCAACGGCTGTTGCCCGCGACCCCAGTTGTCTGGCGGGCGCCACGTGCAATCGCCATCGGAAACGCAGGTGTCCCACTCATCGAAGGTCAGTTCGTACTTGGCGACCGCGAACGGTCGTGCGATCGTGGCGGAGTGCAGTGGGCGTTCAGCGTCGGTGCTGCCCGTCTCGGTCGGCGGCGACCCCATGGTGAAGGAACCGGCCGGGACAACGATCATGTCGGGGCAATAGTGGGTGTCTGACGGGCATTCCCTGAAACTGTCCCCTGGCTTGAGCGCCCACTCCGCGGCCATGAGCACAAAGGGGCGCACCTGCGTCACGGCAAAAGGCGTCAGGGGCGGATACCGTTGCTGAATGTCTTCGATCGCCATACTGGCAAGCACAAGTACCATCGCAAAGACAAGTACCGTCATTGCGGTCTGTACTGCCCGCAGCCGTTGCCGCGCCGACCGATCGGCCTGACAGGCCGCTGGTTCATTGTGTCGAAAAAAGGTGCCTAAACCTTCAACGCAGAGCTTCACTCCAAAGATTGCCGAATCAGCGCATACGGTACCCCCGATTGCGTTCCGGCCCCACCGCTATCGGTGCATGGGAGGGCCTTGTATCGCAGGATTTGAGACAGCTGGGCCGAGACCCGTTTGACGCGCCAAGGGCACCATCTGCGACCCTGTTCCTCTGGGGGCGACAGGTCGAGACGGAGGCCCCGCCGATCCCACTACGTGGCCGCGCTCCTCGACGCGGACACGGACAGTGGGCGGGCCATGTGGTGGCTGGTGCGCGGCCCGGAAAGCTGCCTATCGAAATAGGGGCGCTCATGCATGCAGGGCGATGCCTAAGGTGCGGGATTTCCCCGCCGAATCAGATAGGTTAAAGCCAAGCTGAAAAATGCAGAGTTCCATCGGGGGATCGAGAAATGAGCCGCAACAGGATGTCGAGTCCGAGTGACAATCTCCTCCAATTTGCAAGAGGAAGGCAGTTCGCGACTATCTTGGCTGACCCTCCGTGGCGTTTCCAAAATAAGACGGGCAAGGTTGCGCCGGAGCACCGCCGCCTGAACCGATACGGGACAATGACCCTGGACGAAATCTGCAAGCTGCCAGTCTCGACGATTGCCGCACCGACGTCGCATCTCTACCTCTGGTGCCCGAACGCCCTGCTTCCTGATGGACTTCGGGTGATGGCCGAGTGGGGTTTCACGTATAAGGCGAACATCGTCTGGCACAAAATCCGCAAGGACGGAGGGTCGGACGGTCGCGGCGTCGGGTTCTATTTTCGCAACGTGACCGAGTTGATCCTATTCGGAACCAAAGGGAAGAATGCCCGCACCCTTGCACCGGGCCGTCGACAGGTAAACCTCTTCGCCACGCGCAAGCGAGAGCACAGCCGGAAACCGGACGAACAGTATGAGATCATCGAAGACTGCTCATCGGGCCCGTTCCTGGAGCTATTCGCTAGAGGAACGCGTCTAAATTGGGCAGTGTGGGGGAATCAAGCAGACGACGACTACGAGCCAACGTGGAAAACCTACGCCCATCATTCGCAGGCTGGCAGGATCGAAGCGGGATGAAATCAGTCCTCCTCCGCAGCTTCCTTGAGTAAAGCCTCGACTACCGCTGTCGGTTCGCCAAAGGTGACGACCGAGGAAGGTAGGCCGATCAGGACAAGCGGACACGGATTTCCGACACCCCGGTGAACCCGATCCTCTAACTTGCTCCAATGGGTCGTCGCAGTCCCATATTTGTCAGCCACAAAGGCGCTAGACCACGCATCAGCGAACATTACGCCACGCTGCACGCGGTCGGCCACGGTCTTCTTCTGCCTTGGGGTCGGGTTCAGGCCGATGCTGGTAAGATCGTCTGCGGTGGCCAGCCGCTTCTCTTCGGCAAAGCGCTTCACGAGGTCGCGCATGTCGGATTGCAGCGAGGCCCCCCGAGTCACGATCACGCCTAGTGAGATGCCGCCCTCGGCATGAAGACGCTTAAAATTCTCAAGGTCCCGATCGAAGAACGGATCTTTGTTATTCCACTCGATCTCTAAAGCCACGACGCCCTTCTCAAAATTCCGAACGTGATCGACCTCGTGCGACTGAGACTCCTTGCGCACACCGTTGATCGTTTTCTCAACGACGAAATTCACCTTCTGCCAGCCTCGACCGGCAAGAGCACGACGCAGTCGCTGGGTTCCTTTGGTCTCCCCTCCGCCCGATCCGACAATTTCCTCGATCGGAATAGTTACGTCCCGAAGGACGGACTCAAGCTCGGTGGCAGCGTCAGGAAAGTCTACCGAAAGAATTGCCTCGGCGTGAGAATGGAATTCGACTTGAAACCCTCTGTCGATGATTGGCTGGAACACGAAACACTCCCAGATGATTTGCGACGCGGCGCCGATATCCAATTCGGCCGTTCGCTTCGACCGAGCCACACGCGAGCTTCACCCTCACCAACAGACATTTGCCATGACAATCAAGTCGCCGCGCTCGGGCCGATGCTTTCGGCGTCAGATCGCTTTCGGTTCTTGGACGAAATTCGCGGTGCAGGCGCAAAGGCACCCGAATTGCCGGCCACGCCCGCTGCGCAGCGCGGCAACGGTGTATCGGCTGGGCAGACACGGGGCATTTCGGCATGTTCAGCGTTTCCGAGGACACGCGGTCGAACATCGGCGGCAGCGAAGGGACGGATTTTTTTGGGAACGAAATTTTTTTTGGGGAAATTCCGCAAATGGTCGGGTTGCGATCGCTCACTACCGACCAAGTGACGTTCGCGGTGGGCGGATGGTCGAGGCCCTTGGTCAATCGGCACGGCGCGGGCGCTGTTAATCTTGTCGCGATCGAGGGTCGGCATGCGCGCCTCACTCAGCGGCGTCCGACCGGCCTTCCTGCGGCTTGGGCCGCGACTTCTTGTGCCATTTTGCGTGTTGCGCCTTCACCGTCACGGCTGGGCGACCTTCATCTATGGGCTGCCTGCGAGAACGTCGACGACCGGGGCGGAGCGAAGGTTGTGCCCGCATCGTCGGCATGGCTTGGTCTATCGCGTCGGCCTCGCTCGTGCTGCGGCGTGGCGCGCTTAACCGTGATTGCGCCCAGGCGAGGACATCTCCCCAGCGGTACAAAACGCGCGTGCCGAATTTACGAAAGGGAGGGCCGCCGCCGCGCGTCGCCATCGTTGCGAGGGTCGAGATTTCGACAGGAAAGCCAGATTCTTTGAGAGCTTCTGAGGTTTGCTCGCGCTGCAACAGCGCGTCCGGGTTCGTTGGGATCGACGACATGGCAGGGCCCCTCCCAAGCTAGGCGCACTCCCGGTAAGGGTGGTGCGCTTCTCGGCGGCCCGCGTCCTGGCCAACTATGTCAGCGAAATCTTGGGATGCTGGGCGCTATCCCTTCTCGGCTATATGCCGGGGGTTCCTTCTCGGTCTCGGGAGTCCCTTCTCGCTGGGGAATCCCTTCCCGCTACCGGGGGCCGTTCACATCCAACGAACGCAAGCGACACAACACATATGCTTGCGTTTGACATCTTATACTACACCTTGCGGACTTTGTCAGCCTTAAAATGGGGTCGGCTCATGGCGGAAGTCCCCGCGCTCATGCGCTCGCTTTGCGCAATTCCACGACGACGCCAGTCGATCGCACGGTCGATCTTCTCGAACAACCCGTCAGCCGCCAATGGTGACAACGCTAGGAATGTCCTCCTTGAATTATTCTAAGCGTCGGCCGGTCTCGTTTCAGATCGGAGGTTGCACGATCGACAAGTTCAACGTCTTCGCTGTTCCGCCTGCCGGAACCGGCCAAAGAGCGGAACGACAGCGCACTGGCGGGCTCCAGCGCTCGCTCACCGATGCACCTGCAAACGAAAGTTAACTCCTCGAGCCGACGCTGCACACGATGGCGCTCAAAGGTGAGCGTCCGTCGTATTTGCGACGCCCAAGGGTCCTCAAAATACCGGAGCCGACACTCCTCGATGTGTTGGTCGACGGCAGCAAGCATGGACTTTAGATCTTTGATTTCGGCGTTGACTTTTTTGAGATCAATTCCCACGGCGTCGCTCCTGCGGCTACTGTTCGCGCTTGGCGGCCGAACGCGACCTCCCTAAAGCAATTGGCCCTGGTATTGGTTGCCAGGGCCAATGATGACCAATGACCAGCCAGAGGGGCGTGGGGAAGGCAGGCATTGATCAAGCAGCAGAGAACCACAAAGCGGAGATCGCCGTCTGTCCGTTGCGCGGCTTTGCGGCAAGAACAATCTGGGGAAAATTGCAATCAGCTGTTCGCCGCGACGGCCGCCTACAGGAACACACCTGAAGCGGAATCGCGTCAATCTCGGGTGGCGGTAATGCGACTGATGAGCTGCTCCAAGAACAACTCAGGTGCCGTGTGACCGCAATGCACCGAAAGAACCTGACTCTCGCTTGAGAATGATCGGCTTGACCGAACGACAAGGGACATGGAGCAAGAAATCCACTAACGGTCTGGACGTTCGATAGCGTCGTATCCACTCGTTTTAACTAAAAACTTTTCTTAAAAAAGGATCACACCGTCTCACCGTTCGCTGGTTGAACCCGCAATCTCGTTCGCCAACGATGGTCCGCGCACCTACAAGGCCTTCAATTCCGCCGATCAGGTTCGGATTCGCCTACCTGCAAACCACTTGTGATGCCTCGTTGTGTGTATCTGCGTGCACAATTGTCGATCGGTACTGAGGTCGCATCCGTTTTGGGCGTCGGACGTCAATCTGATTATCAAGGCCTGCGATTTTCGAGACATCTGGCGGTGGTCGAAATCGCTCCGGCGTTTGTTGGCAGGAAAGTCAGAGATTGAACGGCAGATGCAGCAGGACTTTCCACGTCCGTTCCGCACCTTGGACGCAGCGCCCAGATGCTGCTAGCCGACAAGCTCGGCGGAGCAGGCGCAAGCCGGCAATTCTTGCCTTGCTCACTGCCATGGATGCAGACAAGGCTTCCCCCAATGCGCTCTGCACCTTGGGGTTGGCGCCCCTGCCCAGCCAACTCACGGCGGATCAGCTCGAGGCGGTGCGCCCACGATCGCGAAGACGATGATGAATTGGCTCCGGAGTATCCTGATCGCGGACACGGATCATCTCTGCCCCCGCGGCAACGATGTGTCGAAAGCAGAGTGATTGCGTCGGCGGAGCGCCCTTTATCGGTCGTCGTCCCTCCGCTTGGCTTTGGGGAATTGATGTCTCAGGTGTCGGAGATGTGCAACCGTTCGAGATCGGTGATCAATCCAGGCCCGGTCGGCTGCCATGGAAGCTTTCTTCGTGTCTGCGCGCTGGAGGCTGGTACGTCGAGCCCAACAAACATGGTGAGCCAGCCGAAATAAGCTTGAGCCTCCTCCGGCGCTATGGATTTGACGGGTATCTTCAGGCGTCGGCCAATGGTTTGCGCCATGTCGCGGAGTGATACGCCCTCTTCCGCAACCGCGTGATATCTCGCCCCCGGCTCTGCCCTCTCAATCGCCAGCCTATAGAGGCGGGCTGCATCGAGAACATGAGCGGCGGGCCAGCGGTTACGTCCGTCCTCGACATAGGCGCATACACCCCTTTCGCGAAACATCGCGATCGCGTATGTGACGAGCCCCTGCTTGACCGTGTCGTGAACTTGCGGGAGACGCACCACCGACACGTTGACCCCGTCTGCGGCGACAGAGGCGGCCGCCTCTTCCGAGGCTGCGCGAGGAATCACGTCGGAGCCGATAACCGCATCGTCTTCCGTGGCCAACTGACCGGGCACCGTATTGGCCATCCCGGTCCCGGACGTCACGATCAACGGCCGTCCGGAGCCGGTAAGAACCGAGCCGAGCGCCTTGATGACACGACGATCATCCTCACAGTTTGCCGCGAATTTCGAGAAATCGTGGTTGAAGGCCAAGTGGATGACGCCGTCCGATCGGTCAGCACCGGCCTTGAGGCTGTCCACATCCTCAAGCGACCCGCGATGAACCTCGGCGCCGGCGGCAGCCAGAACCGCCGCACCCCCGTCCGAACGGGCGAGGCCGAGTACCTGATGGGAAGCGGCGATCATCTCTTTGACGACAGCCGAGCCGATAAATCCGGTGGCGCCGGTGACGAATACACGCATGAGCGCGATCTCCAGGTTTCGTTCGAGACAAATCTGTTCCCTTGAGCTATCGTGGTAAAGTAGTGAGATTATCGTGGTATAATGGCTAACAGGCTGGACCAGCACGTCACCCCCGAAAACCTGCTCGGGACCTATCTGAAAGACCGCCGCGCGAAACTTGATCCGGCGGGGTTCGGCTTTCCCGCGGAGCGTCGCCGCACGCCGGGCCTGCGTCGCGAGGAAGTGGCGCAGCGCGCCAACATCAGCCCGACCTGGTACACATGGCTGGAACAAGGCCGTGGCGGCGCGCCGTCGGCCGATGTGCTCGATCGGATCGCACGCGCCCTGATGCTGACGGATGTCGAGCGCGAGCACCTCTACCTGCTCGGCCTCGGCCACCCACCCGAAGTACGTTATCAGAAGAACCAAGGCGTCACGCCACGGCTGCAGCGCGTTCTCGATGCGTTGGATCCTAGCCCCGCCATTATCAGGACCGCGACGTGGGACGTTGTCGCCTGGAACCGGGCGGCGACCGCGATGCTGATGGACTATGGAGCGCTACCACCGGAGCAGCGCAATATCCTGCGCTTCGTCTTCCTCGACCCGCGCGCCCGCGCTGCGCAACATGACTGGGAAAGCGTGGCGCGGTTCGTGTTGGGCGCGTTCCGAGTGGACGCGGCCCGCGCAGGAGCCGCGGCGGAAGTCGAACCTCTCGTCGACGAACTCTGCCGGCTCAGCCCCGAGTTCAAAGCGATGTGGCGCGCCAACGATGTTCGCGGCACCCACGGCGAGGCCATCAAGCACATCCGGCACCCGGTTCTCGGCCCGCTCGCGTTCGAATATTCGGCCTTCGCGGTCGATGGCCGAACGGACCTCAGCATGGTCGTCTACAATCCGGCGACGCCGGCGGACGCCGAACGGATCAAGTCGCTGGTGGACGTACAATTATCCGGATCTGGTGTTCGCTGTGCTTCACGACCAGCCGGTCCTGGGTAGTGCTCTGTCGGGCGGCGACACGTCTAACGAAGTGTCGGACATAAACCCGGTCCTCGCTTGCGTCGTGCGCTGTTCGTGGGGACACTGCCGACGTGCAACCGGAGTGATTGACCTCACATTGACCTGCTTCGACCTTGCGGGAAACAGTGCGCTTGACCGCCCCGCTGTTGATTATCAAGAGCCGTCGAGCGCGCCGCGGACCTGCGCTCGCCGCCAAACGCTGAACTCACCCACAGGATCGTCCGAGCAGCCGCCAACGTCGTCCGGCATGTCGAGTGGGCGCGTCGCTCTTTTACCGCCGGCGCCAGAACGGCATCGGCAAACTCATTCTTGGGACGATCCCACGAGCCACGATAGGCAGCGATCGCACATTGGATCGCCCGTGAAGCGTGGAATGGCCCCGCACCGATGCGATAACTGCCTCCGCCGCGACCGAGATGTTCGGGGGCGGCTTTTGACGCCGGGTGTCTCGCGATTGACATCGGGCACGCGCTCAGTGACCGCCATTCGTCGAGGGATCCGCCCGCATGCGTGCGCAACCGCCCTGAAACGGACCTGTCATGCTCCCCTGCCCGCCTCCTGCGCATCGATATGGCGGCCCGTGAGACTAATTCCTAAAGAGCTTGAATTGCAGCAGCAAGGTTCGCTGCAGAAGTGAGAAGTTATCGTCGGAGATCAGCGTCAGGACAATATCGCGGCTCGAGTCCAAATGAACGCTGAGCCCCTCCATGTTGTCGATCTGGTAGCCCAGGTCGGCAAAGAGCAGGTCCGTTCCGTCGACAAGCACGTCCGGCGCAATGTCGGAAATCGCGATCCGGCGTAGCCGGATGGCGATGCCGGTCCACCAGCTAAACCGACGTTCCAAAAGCAAGACGTCACCGGAAGGCAGTGTCGCACTGTCACTAATGTCGAAATTGTCGCGGCGCTTAACGGAAAATTGCCCAGGCCCCGCTCCGCCGATGAGAAAGGCCTTGAGGTTCTTGTTGGCGTCGAGGCCGCGTTCTGAAAACCCTATCAAGGCCCCAGCGAGCTTGCTGTCGCGCGGCGCGAATGTGAGCGCCTCGAGACCTTTGTTGGAGGGCAAATGCGAGATGCCGGGCGGAACCGCGACCACCTCGGCGCGAGCGAGCAGGCCCTGCCGATCGAAATCGAAACGTACGATGCGGTTCACGCCCTCGATGCCGACATAGAGCCACCCATCCCGCTCGGCGAGAGACTCGGTGTCGTGCCATCCGCGCTGCGCGAGCGGACGACCGTCCGGGCCGAGCATCGGCGCCATCGTAGCCTCGGCGATGCCGACCGGACGACCGCGCTCACTGACGATGCGGCCGGTGAGCCACCATCCCCTATCAGTGAGAGAAACAAAATGCTCTCCGTCAGACGCAACGCGGATTGCGGAAAATCCTCCGAACTCCCGATGGGAAGATTTCAATTCGAGCCCGCCAACATATTCCACCATGCCGAAGCGGCGCTGGTCTGGCGCACTGAGGCTGAATGTCGCGATCGACTTTGCCTCGACCGCGATGACTGTCGGTGGATCGACGCTGGTGCGCTGGGCCTCGGCCGGCGCAGCCATCCCGACAGTCGCCCGAGTAACCATCGCCCGCGGCGTCACGGGGTAGAGACCCACCTGCTCGCTTACGCGAAACTGGAGCACGGTGTCGTCATTCACGCCATTCGAAAGATCGCCACCGTGTAGTTGAATAAGGCGCGGATTCGGTTCTGTTGGCTTCGCGTCATGATTCTTGGGCGCATAATGGGTGATCGGTAGCGCAGCTACGACGTTGGTGCTCGGCACGGTCCGTGCGATAAGCATGCCTTTCATCGCGCGCCCGAACGTTGTCGATGTTTGTGCCACGACCGCAGCAGCCAAGAAGAGCGCTGCGAGGATGGCGGCGGTCGCATACGACTTCATGATATTCATCCCCTTCTCGCTGCCGAGATTAATACTGCGACCAGTGCTGGCACATCCGCGGCAATCAGTCCGAGGCCGCTGCGGCGTTAAGCGAACCGTCAACGACGATCCGCTGGCGCGCCCGTCAACCCGGCAGCAATCGATCGCCGCGCCAATCACGCTGGTAATCAATGGTGATCGTGGGAGATGGTCCGACTTCGACTCGTGTTCCGATCCGACGCCGCAAAAGGCGGGCAACAACATCAGAAATGTACCCGACGCGATTAAAACGGCAAGCGCATGCAGCACACAACGTGCCTGCCTGGCGAGCAAGTCGCGCGGCTGCCTACCTCATATCCTGCTCGCGCTCGGCGCTCGGTGGCCGCTCCGGCCAATAATGCCTTCCCTGTCGGTTTTGCCGGGGGATTTCGGCACGTTGCGCGAGCTCGCACTCACATAGACACCGCATTACGTTCGCGTGGAGGGGCCCGGGGGATGGTTTTCCAGCCGAATCGAGTGGCCCGGAGCTAGTTGCTTAAGGAGAGAGTAAGGTCGACGCGGCGGGATCTAGTTCGACCCCCGATACGATTGACGCGATGATGAAGACAATCAAAATGCTCGCAGTCCAATTAATGAAAGATTCGACTGACTCGGGTCGCCGCGAGCTGTGAGTTCTACGCCAAGACGGCGGCGGTGGGCGGCAGTGAGCTGCACGACGACGTCGAAAGTGTTTCGGAATCGTTCCACGGTAGTCCCCTCCTTCGGTCCCGGACCGTGACTCGCGATGACCTCCATCAATGCAAGCCGGTCGCAATCCCGACAGATGATTCCATCCACGTTTATCAAAATGTGCTGTTGCCTTAGATCGAGAGAAGCCACTCAACAACTGAGAGCCGTTCCTTCATGGACTATTATTAGGTGCTATTAGGTGCCTTGTTTGCGGCGCGCTGGAAGCAGGGGTGCCTCATATCCGTTGAGGACAGGATGCGATACGGCCATCCTTGCGCATCTGGCGAGCCCGTCCGGCAAAGTCATTGGCTATGACCGAGCACGTCGCCGAGTCGGGTGCGATTCTGGTCGGCAAAGGACGGTGCCTCGCCGGCTCCTGCCGCCTTTCACCGTGACCGATACTCGACCGCAACGCCAACTCTCGGAGAATTGCCGAGCGCTGCGTCGCGCCGCTGGTTCTCGCTCATAGATCGCGGGCGATTCCTCGCCAGAGATTGAAGGATCCCTCCCGTGTAAGATAACGACGCAATCGATCAGCCCCCAGACCGTGAGGAGACTATGACAAAGATAATTCATACCGGCGACGTTACAGTGCAGCGGATTGTGGAGCAGGAGACCGCGTTCCTGCCAGCGCTGGAGTTCATCCCCGCGCTGACTCCGGAACTGCTTGCGGAGAATCGCCTTTGGATGGAGCCGACTGCCCTCGATTCCAACGGCTGGCTGATCCTGTGCTTCCAGTCTTATCTCCTGCGCACGCCTAACAACGTCATCCTGGTTGATAGCTGCATTGGTAATGATAAACCACGGCCGAACCGCCCGAAATGGAACAACAAGGCCGATGCCGTCTATATGACCGGGCTCGCTGCTGCGGGACTGCGGGTGGAGGATATTGATTTCGTCATGTGCACCCACCTCCATGCTGACCACGTCGGCTGGAACACCCGCCTCGAAAACGGACGCTGGGTACCGACTTTTCCGAACGCCCGTTATGTTTTTACCGCCACGGAGTACAACCACTGGACTGCGATCAACGCCACGGCGCCGGTCCCTCCGTTCAATGATAGCGTGCTACCGATCGTCGAGGCAAAGCGCGCCGACATGGTGAGCGGCGACCACCACATCGACGATCTCGTCCGCCTATTACCGACACCCGGGCACACACCCGGCCACACCGCGGTCTACTTCGGGCGCGACGGCGCCGATGGCATCATCAGCGGCGACCTCATGCATTCACCATTGCAGGCACGATATCCCGAACTGTCGATCGTATTCGATGTCGACCCGGCACAGGCCGCCGTAACGCGGCGCAATTTCCTAGAGCGCTACTGCGATACGAATACCCTGTGCTGCCCGGCGCACTTTCCGTCGCCATCATGGGGCCGTATCAAGCGCTGGGGTAACGGCTTTAGAAGCGAACCAGCCGGCACATAAGGGATGGCCTCTCAATTGCAGGTCTTCGATTACCACGGCGACCGATCGGGCTAGGCTCCGTGAGATAGCCGCTATCCGGAGCTAAGCTGCAGCTCGAGGCTTTCATCGATCAACCACCCCTTTTTCAAGCTTTCCTGGAGCGGGCGATCTGCCTATGGCGACGACTTTTCTCGCGGCAATGCACCGTTCCCGGGCTCGCTCATTGAGATGCCGTCGCAACCGTAGCGTTCAATCGTGAGTGTCTCCCGCCGACCATTAAACCGGTAGTCATGGTCGAACGTGATCTAGCCAAATGGCGCGACGGCCGCATCCACTGATCTGCGCACGGTCCACGAGAGGCGGGAGTGCCTTACAGCAGAGCCTGGAGCGCAACGTGATGCGGCCATATGCGCTTGAGATCACCACGGTGATTTCGAAATTGCGGCCGGTCATCGCCTCAGCGCCGTCAGCCAGCTGACTGGGGGCCCCTCATCTGGTGCGCCGCTGCGTGGGGCTCATGGCGCCCGGCACCCCGGCAAAAACACGTCAGCGTTTCTCTCTCCTGCTTCCTTGCAATCGTTGCTCTGCCCGCTGCGCCAAATGCTCGTAGTCGGCCACGATCTTTTGCAGCATGCGCTTGGTGTCAGGATGAGTGCTGCGCTCAGCAAGCACTCGAATCTCTTTAGCACGGTCGCGCCAGTATTGGGGATTGGTCAGGAGGTTGGAGGTCATAATAGCCGACGCTTCTCCTGGGGCTGCGTCCGCGCGCCAAGCGTAGGGTGCCAATGTTGCGTATTATTGAGGGCGAACCGGCCGCATGGCGCAACTGTGAGAAATCCACCCGAGGAACCGCCGCCTCGATCCGTCAAAAGATTCTGCTCTTGATCTCAAAAAGGAATTCCGATGCTTGGCATCTGCTCGGTTGCAGCGACTCTCGACATCGTTGGTGGATTTCTTCGTCTGAACGGCCGTTGATTGATCGATTCCGACAGCCCCAAAAAGACCGTCACGAGGTTATCTGTCGCACGGATGCGTCGCCAAACTGGCCTGGTTTCGGCGCACTCGCTCCAACCTCTACCGGCTCGCTGAGGCGGTCGTTGCAGATTTCTAGGTCAGGTACGCCACCGGCCTCTCTCACGCAGATACTGCGTTCTATTCCTTCGGTCTTGGTCCAAAAGACATGCAATAGCAACGAGAGCAAATGCTGGAGGGTTTATTGAGATATGTCTTTCGAGGATGGCACGACAACTTCGACGAATGCGCGCGACAGTGTCATTTTCGTCGTTCACCTCTCTCCCACTCCATGATCGATGAAGCACTAACAGTCTGGCTCCATTCGAATAATTGCAGCGCCAAAAATTCCACAGCGTCAATTTTGCCGTCGCAAACATCTTAAATCCCTGCGACATAGCACAACCACAATTTCCGATTTTCGATCGCCGCCCTGACACACGGCAGTTCTAGCCCCCCTGGTCGCGATGGGTGGTCATATGTTTCGGCTGAGCGGTCCTCGCCGCTCCGTCCGCGAACGTGCCGTTCAACTCCTGCCGCGTGGCGCGTCAGCGTCTCCGCCGACGCCTTGCGCTGCTCAGCGATAGAGCTGGCGCATCCGGCTCGGATAGCGCGGCAAAGTGGCCTTGCTGCATGAACTCCGAAACGACTGCCTGCTGCAGCGTCGCGGGTTGGCGGTCGTTTCAGGTAGTGCGCCGATGAAAACCCGTCGCAACGTCCGCGGCACCAGAGGCATAGCCGATGCGCAGGCCCGGAAACGGCGCCTTGTTGAGCGTGCCAACGTCGATCACCTGCTCGGAATCATCGAGGCTCTGCAGCGACGACAGCGGCGGACCCGAATAGCGAAGCCGCTGGCGTAATCATCCTCGACGAGGCAGGCCCCGCTCTGTCTTGCTCACGCCAACAGTTGCAGGCGCCGCACCATCGACGTCGCAACGCCGGCCGGAAACTGGCGTGAGGGCGGAACGAGGCTCTTCGACACCCACGGCAGCGGACGCGTCGGATCGCCCACTGTGGCCGGTTCAACGAGATGCGTGAGGTCATCAGGCAAAGTCGCACACGGTGACGGTCCTGATTGTAGCATTTTTCGCGCGAATGTGCCCGACGCTCGGGAGCGCGGCTCGGCAATGGCGCGGTGAATTTCGAGGCGAGGAATTGCCGATCGAACAATTAAAAAATGCGCCGCCAAGGGGAACGACCTGACAACGCACTTCTCTCGCCTCCGAATCCGCCGCAGTCACCTTTCGCGCCAACGGGCGGAATTCAAAAAGTCCAGCGCTAACTCGAACCAGAGGAACGCGTCATGCGCTGGGAGGGAGAACCCACGTTAACGCGTCGCGGGAACCTGTCGCGGAGCTGGAGCTACGGTCGCGCTTGCCGGTTGTGGGCACGCACCCCAGTAGCCGAAGCCGCCAGGCGATCCACCGACCCGACCCGGGATGGCCACCGACCCCGATGCGTGCCAGCACTTATTTCCGTTTTGCACTGCCCCAAAGTGGTACTCAGCCGTGGCCGGAGCCGATGCCAGCAAAGCGGCAAACGCCGTAATCGCGGCTGCGGAAATCGTCAATTTACGCATCGTCATTCTCCCCTCAGTGCCAAACCCAATCGGGTTGAATTAAATTTACATAACTAAGATATCTTGAAGATAATATACAGATCAACGATAAATTTATAGACATATCTATTGTATAAAAAGTTTATCTTAATGAGGTACTTAGCTCGTTCGGTCGCGTCATAGGTCCCAGCCGGATACCCGCGGCACCCCTCGCAATATTGCATTGGTGTTATTCGCCACGCGCCGAACGCGCATGAGCGAGTTGGCGGGCGCCAGGCCGAATGAAAAGGGCTCAGTGTGCCCCGCCTGACGCTCTGGCGGGCTCGCCAGCACCCCGGGGCCACCAGCCTAGCCGGGTGACATCCGCTCGCGCGTCATGCGGTCGAATTTGCCGCGACCGCATTGCCCGATAATGGCCGCTGATCCAGCACAGGCACACGGGACGCCTTAGGGTGGAATAAGCTCGAACTCGGACAAGAGCGCCGGGGCGGTATCCTATTGATCGGTCCAGGGCCAGGCGGGATTTCGTGATTCAGAACCATGCGTAGCTCAGCAGTCTGCCGGAGCTGGATCTTCTGGTTTTCAACCGTCTGCTTGTCGGTACTGACCCGAAACATACAACAATCTCCGAGGACACGATCTGCAGCGACGTGGGCATCTTCGGAGCCGAGGGCGCCTGTCGATCCGGCACAAGAGGCTCGCGTCCGCCATGCCTTGAGTCAAGGAAATGAGCTATCGGACGGCGGAAGCTGCTGGCGTGTCGGTGCCGCGGATTTTGGCGTTGCGCGCCTTTCGGCGAAAGCGCCGAGCCGGTCGCGGCGTGA
>JASHYD010001420.1 GCA_030043175.1 Xanthobacteraceae bacterium
CCGCCCATCGAGATGGAACACTCATAATATGAGCGCTCGTAATCGTCCTCGGCGAGCCGTCGTGATTGGAACCACCATTGCCACATCCTGTAGCGGCTCAATCGCGCATCGTCGTCCGATGATCAATGACACACAAGGAGATAAAAAATGAACGTTCGAGATGCCAAAGCACGGCCTGCTCCGCTGCACACGCCGACCGACTTGAAGCCGAATGCCGTGCGGGATCTTTCGGGCGCGCTGAACATCCTGCTGGCTGACATGTTCGCTTTATATGTGAAGACGAAGAACTTTCATTGGCACATGTCGGGTCCGCATTTTCGCGACTATCATCTTCTTCTGGATGAGCACGGCGACCAGATCTTCGCCACCACAGATGCGATCGCTGAACGTGTTCGCAAAATCGGTGGCACGACCCTGCGCTCGATCGGCCAGATCGGCCGCTTGCAGCGCGTCGTGGACAACGATGCGGACTTTGTTACGTCGATGGACATGCTCGCCGAATTGCGCGACGACAACAAACAGCTGGTGGCGCGCCTGCGTGAGACGCATGGCCTGTGCGAAGAGCACGACGACGTTGCCACCGCAAGCTTGTTGGAAGTCTGGATCGATGAGGCCGAGCGGCGCACATGGTTCCTGTTCGAGGCGACGCGGCGGGCTGAGCCCTAAGGAGGATAGCAGCCCGAACACTACTCAGGTCCTGCGCACCACTTTTGCGCCGCGACCTGAACCGCCAATCGCATGAAAGCAAGCTGGGCCAACGGCTGACGCATAGATGAGGTCAGGCGCGCCGCCTCATCAAGCAGCCCCCCTTGCGAACTCTCAGCAATCGAAGACGGCTCTCATGGCCGGTAGCGGAATGGTCCACCCGCGCTCCTGCGCCACCGGCGAGCAATGCTGCGTGAGGCGGGTCGCAAACGGAGCACCACCCAACCAAATATTGAATGCTGGCAAGAATTCGCCACGTCGTCCGTCCGATCGACACGGAATGTGCTTGCCGGAAGTGTCACGCGGCGACATCCGCCCGCAATGCCGCCGTGCCTGATCGACAGGAGGCCTGTGTCGGCGCCCACCGCCTGAGCCGCAAGCGCCCGGTCACGGTGCACGGCTGTGCCGGTGAGACATGTGCCGGCGACAACGCAAACGATTGGCCGGGGCGGTGCAGGGCGATGAAATTCGCCGCCGGCCGAGATGGCCGATCAGCTCGATTTGCTGGGCTGCACCAGGTGCGCGAACGGCTGGTCAGGCAGCGCTCCGGCACGATCAGCGTACCCTCCTACCATTGCGGGGCGCCAGAGCCGCGAGGGCAAGGAACGCCTCGCGGCAGTGCACCGATCAGCGAGCGATGACGTCTCGTTTGCCTGCGGCGTCTGCGAGGGGATGAAACACAATAGAGGACCGGTCTTCTTGGCGCCTGCGCACCCGGGTGCAAATGATCTTTCCAACACCTGTCCGGTATTGAGGACGATGGCGCGCCGATGTCCATGTGGCACGGAGCAGCCATATGCTCCAATCGGAGACCGGATACATTGATGCAGCACCGCAAAGCCGGCAGATCGATGAAAACCTCTTGCAACGCACGGCCGGACCGTACAAATGGGTCATTCGCGCCGTTTCTTCGCGTCCACGCCTTGTCCGTTTATCCTCCGAAACTCAGCGTGAAAGCAGACGGGGCCACCCGACGTGCGGAGCAATCCTCCGGTGCCGATTAAACCTAGGGAGTCACTGTTTCGCCATCGCTCATTTCGACTGCTCTTCATTACGCGGGCTGCTGCCAATACGGCCAATCAGATGCAAGCTGCCGCGGTGGGGTGGATGGTCTACGATATGACCGGCAGTGCCCTCGCCTTGGGGTTGATCGGGCTCGTGCAATTCGTTCCGCCCTTTTTCGCCACGCTCTTCGCCGGGCAGATGGTGGATTCCTACAGCCGCCGCTTGATCCTGAGCTGCTGCTACGTGGCGGAGGTGAGCGTTTCACTTGGGCTGCTTGCGCTAGCAATCTTTTTCGACCGCTCTGTTCCGCTGGTTTTTGCCCTGCTGCTTGTCAACGCACTTGCCCGCACGTTCGAAGGCCCGACGCTCCAATCGCTCGTTGCCGACACGGTGCCGCGCACGTTACTGATGCGAGCCGTGTCCGCGCATGCATCGGCCGGCAAGATGTCTCAGTTCATCGGTCCTATCCTGGGTGGCGGCCTCTATGGCTTCGGCCCGGGCACGGCTTTTGGACTTTGTGCGTTCCTGATCGCCGTTGCCGCCATCGCAAGCCTTCTGCTGCCGATCGGGCCGACAACGGCCGAACGACCGAAAGTTAGCTGGACGGCTCTGATTGCGGGCCTACGATTCGTTTGGGCCCGGCCGGTCCTCCTGGGCGCAATGTCGCTCGACCTCGTGGCGACACTGTTTGGCGGAGTCACGGCTCTTCTGCCCATCTTCGCGCGCGATATCTTCGATATCAGTTCGTGGGGATTCGGCGCTCTTCGCAGCGCACCGGCTGCCGGTGCGGTCATCGTGGCCACGATCCTGGCGCACCGGCCGGTCAGCCGCGCCAGCGGCCGGATCATGCTGGGAGCAGTGGCAGCGTATGGCTGCGCCACCGTGGCGTTCGGATTTTCCAACCACTGGGGGTTGGCGATTGCGCTGCTGTTCTTGACCGGAGCAGCAGACATGCTGAGCACCGTCATCCGTCAGTCATTGATCCAATTCGCCACCCCCGGCGGCATGCGCGGCCGAGTGTTCGCGATCAATACGCTGTTCGTCAACTGCGCCGGGCAGCTCGGCACGTTCGAATCCGGCGTAACGGCGGCCTGGTTCGGGCCCGTCGGCTCCGCGGTGCTGGGCGGGGCGGCGGTGCTTGGCGTTGTCGCCTTTTGGGCGTGGCGATTTCCCGACCTCTATCAGGTCGAGCGGCCCGACGATGTCGCGCACGATCGACCTTTCTCGGTTGAGGGCGCCGATGATTTCGAAAAGAATGCCGGATGAATTATTCGCGAGAAAGAGCGGCGTTCGTGCTCCACCGGGTTAGACTGAGAGCGACACAAGGGAGCCGGCGCTTCCTGCCCTGGCTAAAGTCAGGGGCTTCCGCGCCGAGCTTTCTGTGAACGCAACGGACGTCGGTGCAGCGGCCGTTGTGACTTGCGCCGGCGTAACGGCGGCGCAAGCGCGACGGCTGCAATGCAGCCGCTATAATCTCGCGAGACAGCATGACATTCTGCCGATGATCGTCTGGTGAGCCGCCGGCTGCTGCATCGAGGAGGCTCGCGTGTGTCCGTCAAAGCAGCAGAGACAAATAATTGCGGGGTGGCCTTGCTCGAATCGCGCATGGACGCTATCGAGTCGCCACGGCGTTCCTCACGTTGGAGCTCAAGCGCGGCGCTCGGAGCGACCATCAGGTTGAAATCGAACTGCGGCGTCGGGGTTCCCATTTGCAGTTCGATCCAATTGAAGGCCACACACGCCCATTTGGAAGAACTGACCGCGGCAACAACAGAAGCAATTTGTTTGTCGAAGTCGTCGACACCCCGACCGACAGCAAACGCGCGCGATGCTTTGCCACCGCGTCTCACGCTCAGGCTGTGGCGATGAGTAGTAATTGGCTCCGGTGGATTTAGTTCGCGGCGCAGGGCCGTCGAAGCAAAAGGGAAAACATGAATTACAGGCCCAAGGAGCTAAACGGCTGGACGGTTGAGGTCACCTACCGAAACGGTTCGTCACCGACGACCTTCACGATCGAGGAACTCGAAGACATCGAGCAACACCTTGATCTTCGTTCGGATTGGGTCGCCATCACCATCAATAGATACGTGTCAAAACCGCCGCCGCGCTCCCAATTCAGCCCCGCGCTCAGCCCAATGTTAGGCCGACGACGCAAGGATCCATACTGCTAGCCCACTGCTAGCCCTCGAGCTCTGGAGCGCCCATCGGCGTCGCAGCGAGCCACCGGGTGGAAGCCGGCGGTTTCTGGCGTAGTAATTCGCGGCCAGAACCTGTGCGGACACCGCGGATCGTCTCCGCGAGGGATGCCGCTCTCAAGCTGCGGTTCACGTGCATCCTCGTAGCGGCAAACGCCGGCAGCCAGCACACTGACAGCCGTGGTGTCGGCTGCGAATGCCTGCCGTCGCTTCGGCGTTCAGACCATCGCCAGCGCTCGCTTCAGGTAAGGTTTTTGGCGTCGGATAAACGTTCGATCGCTGCGATGTGGCTCTGCAGGCCCTTGATAGTGTCGCGGAGATAGCGGAGCCGCACCTCGTCATGCGGCATGAACCCGAGATGATTCTTGTGCTCCGCGGCCTGCAGATTGTCCCGCTCGACCTCCATGTCTTTCATCCGCGCCTTGATCTGGGAAAGATTCTCACGGCTCACGACCGCCAAAGGCGGAGGCCAGGGTTCCAATCCGGCCGTCGGGCTACCGGCGTCCCTCATCGCCTCAATAATGAAGTGGCGAATCTGCCCCTCCACCGTGCGCGATTCGCGCTCCGCCGCACGCTCCACAAACCCAAGCAACACCGCGTCAAGCGGAACCGAAACCCGCCTCGACATGGAACCGCCTCGAATTGGTTGAGCCCAAGCTGCGATGACTTTTCCCGCAACGCACCAGCATGCGACGGAGTTCATCCGCGCACCTAAAACACCGATCAAGTTTCTCGGAAGGCGCTGCGACCGGGCAGTGGCCGATATCACGGAGACCTAGGCGCCGGGTTCAATCCGATCGGCCACGAGACGAAGCGCGAAGGCCACGGCCTGAGAGGCTCCACGAGAAGATCCACGAGGCCCGCATCATTCCGCTCGACCAACGGGCGCATGTTTGAAACAGCATTCGCATCTACCTGGGAGACTCAGGTGGCCAGCGGGAGGACGACACGCCGGTCGTTCGACACGACGAATTTCTTAGATGATACGACAAGGATCGGGCGGAACGGCAGCAATGCGATATCGACGAGCGACGCCCTTCATCTCATCGAACGCTTCACCCGGGTTGGCCCGACACGATGCACTATGAACTGACCGTTGACGATCCGAAGCTCTTAACCGGGCCTGGAAGATCGCATTTCTGATCACGCAGGAACCGGGCTACGCGCTCTTCGAGTACACGCTATGAAGCGAACTTACTCGACATATGCTCAGCGGAGCTCGCGCTCAAGAAAAGGCGCAGGCGGTGCGACAAAGGTAGTTTCAGCATTTGCACCGCAGAGGAAGCGCACTTGCACCCGCGATCGCAGTGACGGGATCGCAACGTGGTTGGTGAGCTTATCGAACCGTCGAGCCAATTGCTGCCCGACCGAAACGATCGTGTTAGGGCCCGCAGTTTTCAAGTTTCCACCGCGGGGGTCGGTGAAGCAGTTCGTTTATGCGGTTTCAATCGGGATGCGCCTCAGCGTTCAGCAAGCCGCTCGGCAAACAGAACCAGGGTTTTGCGGTATACCACCGACCGGTTCCACTCGCTCATGACCTCGAAATTCGGGGTGCCCTCGCCGAACGGCGCACCGGCGCGCCAGCCGTTGGTCTTGAGAAGGTTGGCGGTCGAGGCGAGTACGTCGGGCACGCTGTGTCGGAGATCAACGTGTCCGTTGCCGTCATAGTCGATGCCATATTTGACGTACGAGGACGGCAGAAACTGCGTCTGGCCGATTTCGCCCGCGTAGGCGCCGATCAGATCGCGCAAGGGAAGGTCGCCCCGGTCGATAATCTGAAGCGCCGCCAGAAGCTCGCCTTGGAACAGTTCGCTGCGGCGGCAATCGTGCGCCAGGGTAGCGAGCGTGCGGATCACGGGCAGCTTGCCCATGTCGCCGGTGCCGTTGTCGGTTTCGAGCGTCCAGATCGCCATGAGCAGCGTCGCCGGTACGCCGAATTGCCGCTCGATACGCGCGAGTAGGGCAGAGTGGCGCTGCATCAGTTGTTTGGCGCGTTTGATGCGAGCCGGCACAACCCGGGTCGCGGCATATTCCTCGAAGCTCTTGCGGAAGGTGCTGCGCTGGCGGCGGTCGAAAGCAAGCACCGAGCCGTCGGGCATCAGACCGGCAAACGCGCTATCGACCACCGACCGGGAAACGCCGGCGGCTGCGGCGTCGCGCCCCATAGCGGCCAGGAAAGCGTTGAAGTCACCACCACATTTCGCCGCGCCGGCAGGCGCTACGAAAAACAGAATGCCAAACAGGATGCCGAGCGATCGTAACAGCATGCCGATCCTTCAATTTCGTTTCAGCCGATCATCCCACGACGACAGGCTGGGCAACGCAGCCAAGCCATAGGTTGTGCCCCGTTCGTCAATCGCGCGTGACGCTCCGCCAGACGGGCGGCACCTTATCCCGGATAGGCGGCGTGCCCAACCCCCAAGGGTGACGAGGCCTTGAGGACCGAGGGCGCAGCTGATTGACGGGCCGGGGATTTGGCGGAACGCGGCGAATAGGGTTCGAAATCCTTTCGCCGCTCGGGCAAGACCGAAGCGGCCCCCAGCACCGGCAGGCTTCTCGGCCGACGTCGATGCGTCGATTACGAGATTCGACGCGAACGTGATGACCGGTCATTGTAAGTATTGAGCTTGCGCAAGCGCTTTGAGCCCCAGAAACGTCGCATCGGGGTTGACGATGACGGCGATCGGCATGCTCTCCAGGTACGGCCGGAAGCGCCCCTTAGCAACGAAGCGAGCATAGAATTCTGATCGCGCCAAAAGGTCAACGACACGCGGGGCAATGCCGCCCGCAATGTAGACGCCGCCGCGGGCGCGAAACATCAGTGCGAGATCGCCCGCAACCGTGCCCAGCATGGCACAGAACATGTCGACGGCCGCCACACTCGCCGGGCAGCTGTGATCGCGAGCCTCCAAAGTAATCTCCGCCGCGGTCCTCCTGGAAACCGCAATACCGTCAATCGCCGCGATGGCCGAGTGGAGGTTCTCAAGCCCTGGCCCCGACAGCGCGCGTTCGGCAGAGACATGGCCAAATTTTTCGCGCAGGTGCGCAATCACGGCGTCCTGGCGGGGCGTTGTACCGGGCAACGTGGCGTGGCCGCCCTCGGTGGGGATGATCGTGATCCGCCCGCCCCGGTAAACAACTCCTGCCATGCCCAATCCAGTGCCGGGTCCGATCACGGCCATCGATTCCCCAGCCAGCGGGTTGCCGGCGACAAGCCGTTTCACGTCGTGCCCGCTCAAATGGGGCAATGCGGAGGCGAGCGCTTCGAAGTCGTTAATGGCGCTGATCGATTTGAATGCGAACGCGGCTCGCAGTTCGTCGACGTCGACGACCCACCCGCTGTTGACGAGAACGCTGCGCCCGCCTTCGACCGGAGCCGCAACGCCAAGAACCGCGACGCCGATCGTGTCGCGATCTTGGCGGCTGCCGAGGAAGCTGCCGATCGCATCGATCATGGAACCATGGTGAGACACCGGCAGGTGGGTGATTGGCCCGACGGTGTTCCCGGTCAGCACAGCAAAACGTGCGTTCGTTCCGCCGATGTCGCCGAGCAAGGCCTGTTCGCGCGCCACGTCCAGCATCTGCCTGTTTCACACGCCCTGGAGAGAATCCGAAAGCACGCCCTGCCAGTCGGTATCGAATGTCCGACTATCCGTGCGGGATCGCAGGGAGCCGCTGTCCGCCGGAGACAGCGGATGAATGTGAATGATACCGCGCGAGACCGCTGGCACATTCGCCCGCAGCGCGACGGCGGCTCGATGGGCAAGGTTCACGTGGTTGATCGTCCTCAACTTGAGGGATGGCCGGCGATTTTGGGGCCATGGCTGGAACCCGAAAGTGGGAACCCCGAAGGCCCGCGGAAGGTTGCAAGCCGCTCGAGCTGGTCGCCGAAACGACGCAAGATCGGCGGCGCAGATAGCGATTCGATGCGCCCCATACCACCCGCGCTCGCGACTTTGTCAAGCACAATGGTGTAGGATGGGGTTGAGCTGCGAACCTCATCACTGGCGGCGCGCCGCGCGCCCCGTCGATGGCCGCCGCCCTTCGATTCATCCCTGAGTCGCAATCAAGTCTGGAGACCCACATGGCAGAAACCGCCATCGTTTCTGAAGAGCTGGCCAAGAAGTTCGCGACCGAAAAGGATACGCCCTATACGCGCTGGGTACGCGCCGAGGGCCTCGACATCATCGGCGCCCATTATGTGCCGAGCCTTCACACCGTCGAATTGAGGCCGTGGGCGCGGCGGGGCGGCAAGGGAGTCTTCATTAACCACGAAGCATCGCGGACCTCGAACGATTGCTATGTGTGCGAGATCGCGCCTGGGCAGAAACTCGCGCCGCACCGCCAGCTGTTCGAGGAAATGATCCTGGTGCTCGACGGCCGCGGCTCGACCTCGGTGTGGAACGATGCCGGTAGCCGCATCACGTTCGAGTGGAAAGCTGGTGCGCTGTTCGCGATTCCGCTCAACACATGGCATCAGCACTTCAACGGTTCGGGCCGCGAGCCCGTCCGCTATGTGGCCGTCACCAACGCGCCGCCCGTCATCAATCTCTACGAAGATATCGAGTTCATATTCGGCACCAAGCACGACTTCCGCGACCGCTTTAACGGCGAGCCCGATTATTTCAGCGCCAAGGGCGAGCAGAAGGGCCTGCTGCTGCAAACCAATTTCGTTGCCGATGCCGTCAACCTACCGCTGATCTCGGCCAAGGAACGCGGCGCCGGCGGCGGCCATATCC
>JASHYD010001421.1 GCA_030043175.1 Xanthobacteraceae bacterium
CTGGATGGCCAACATGAGGCTCATTTCACGCGACGCGGGCAGATCGACTCGACGACATCCACAACCTCTCGCATCCCGGCGCAACCAACTGCAAACTGCTGAGACCTGCGGACTGAATGGTGCCCATGGGTCATCTGGCCGCAGCCTAGTGATGGGCGTGTCACTTGAATAAACAACTTGTTCATTCTGTTCACTCCGATGGAAAGTCGTGCTGATAACAAGTAGGCTGTCGGTTGCTAGAGGTTGCTAGAGGGCTTGGTCAATCAAGAAAGCCAAAACCAAAGCAGGCGGTTACGTTTCGTGGCCGCCTTTCTGTGTCGCGTCTCTATGCAACATATTCTCATTTGATTTCAAAAGTTACCACGTTGTGCTGGCGGCTAAACGCGACAGTGATTGTCCGTCACGTTATCTCTCGCGATGGCAAGGCGTAGCGATCAAAGCGAGCGACGCACCCCGGCCTTTAGGCTGGGGTTCAGAGCGCACCGGCCGGAGGCCGGTTCTGCTCCTCTATGTACTGGCGCAGAATTGAGATTGGCGCTCCTCCAACCGATCCCGCAAAGTAGCTGGTCGACCACGATGCGCCGTGACTTTTTTTGCTACTCCAGAACGTCGAGATGGCTGGGAATTCCTGTTTCATGCGCCGCGAGGAGACGCCTTTGAGGCTGTTGACCAGCTCGGAAAGACGGACCTTTGGCGGGTAGTTGACCAATAGTTGCACATGATCCGGCCCGCCGTTGAATTCCTTTAGGACCACCTCGAAGTCGGCGCAGACGGACCGAATAAATCTGCTCCTTTAATTGACAGTGCAGTGTCTATTGAAATAGCCAGAATAATCCCTTCCTCGGCGCGGAGGGACGTAACTTTGGAAGCGAGGCTGGGACTGATGAAAGGTCCCATGACAAGCGTGCCAAGCCGCGACCAGCGACAACGTCATCGCGGGATATCATCTCGCGCAGCATTCGCCGGCAAAATGGACCGGCACCGTCGAAGCAGTTGATAAGAGCGCGGCGATTGAGGAGGCCGCTGAGTGGTTTAAGGCGAACGATCCGAGGAAGCTGATCGCCTTGCGATGACGATAGCCCCGAGGGCGGCTCGCTCCGCAATTAGCTCTATCCTTATTTTCATTTTAATCGAAGAAATGAAATCGCAGCAGGTCCGTGTCATCCCTCCGTGAGGTTGGATTGGGAGCAAGCCGCCGACCCCGCGCCAACGGGTCGGGCTAGGCCAGTGGCGTTTTCCTTGGTGGCCGCCTATGGTTGGTCGAATTATGGCGCTCAGTTGGCCGCGCGGCTCGCGCTGTAACTGCTTTGGAAGGGGCGGCCTTGCGGCCGCTGAGCTGAGGTCGATAAGGCAATGGCGGAGCTTCGCGAGACGGCTAGCCGACAGGCGGCAGGGGATTGGCTGCAGGACAGCGAGCCGCCGCTCAACTCAGCCGCTGAAGACGCTCCGGTCGCGATCGCGTGCTGCGACACGGACGCCCGCTACAAGTTCGTCAACGGATATTACGCGAAACGGCATGGCGTCACGCCCGAGCAACTGGTCGGCAAATATGCTCCGGAGGTAGTGGGCGAACAGGCCTGGGCGACCTTGGAGCCCTATTTCCGCGAGTGCCTCGCTGGGAAGGTGATCGAGTTTGAACTCGAAGTCGAGTCGCGTTACCCGGGCGACGAGTGGCGTTTCGTGCATTGCTACTATGAGCCGGAATGGAGGGACGGCAAAGTCGTCGGGCTGATCGCGGCCATCACAAACATCACCAGCCGCAAACGTGCGGAACAACGTCTGCGCGAGAGCGAAGCGACATTCCGGGCCATGTTCGACGTCAGCAGCGTGGGCAAGATCGAAGTGGATTCAGAAAGCGGCTATTTTCTTCGTGCAAACGCCGCGGTGTGCGAGTTCGTGGGCTATACCGAGGCAGAATTGCTCGTACGCACAGTACACGATATCACGCATCCAGAGGATCGCGACCGCGATCGCGAGCTATGTCGACGCCTCATGGCCGGAGAGTCAGCTGGTTTCGACGTGGAAAAGCGCTACGTCCGCAAAGATGGGAAAGCCGTCTGGGCGCAGACGACAGTGAACGTCATCCGCGACGCGTGCGGTCGGCCATCGCGCAACATAGGTGTAATCCAAGATCTCACTGCACGAAAACAGGTGGAGCAGGACCTCCAGGCGAGCCAAGATCGTATGCGGTTTGCCCTCAACGCAGCTCTGCTCGGATGGTGGCAATACGATCCGGTCCACCGCGTGGTGTCGGGGGATCCGCGCTTTCAGGAGATTTTTGATGTTACCGCTGAAATACCTATCGAGCAGGTCATGAAGCGGGTGCATCCGGACGACGTGGAAATGGTTCAGGCGAACCTTGATGCCGCGCTCGATCCCGTCGATCCGAGGCGCTCGGCGAACGAGTTTCGACTCCGGCGGGGAAGCGGTGAGGTCTGTTGGGTAGAGGTGCATGGGCTCGCTTATTTCGAGGGAGCTGGGCGTGAGCGACGAGCTGTGAGCATGGTCGGCACCATTGCGGACATCACAGAACGCAAAGAACGCGAGGGAAAGGTGCACCTCCTCACGCGCGAGGTTAGTCATCGCGCGAAAAATATCCTTAGCGTTGTGCACGCAATCGCTCGCCAGACCGCGACCACAAAGCCGGAAGATTTCATCGAGCGCTTCTCCGAGCGCATTCAAGCACTTTCAGCCAATCAAGACCTGCTGGTCCGCAACGAATGGAACGGGGTCGACGTCGAGGATTTGGTTTGCGCCCAGCTCGCGCACTTCGCCGACCTCATCGGCTCTCGTATCGTCGTCCACGGCCCAAAGCTGCGCCTGAAGGCTGCCTTTGCGCAAGCCATCGGGCTCGCCCTCCACGAGCTAGCCACTAACG
>JASHYD010001422.1 GCA_030043175.1 Xanthobacteraceae bacterium
CAAATAACGCCCCACCCAGATTCTTAAGCCAGCTATTGCGGTATAGTCGACCGCTTCATGTGCAGAAATCAAGACTACATTGTCCCGATAGGTCTGAAAAAGAGAGGATGAGTCGGGCGCGCACGAAAGGCGAGGTCAACGCTGGCCGGCGTTTCTCCTGCATCGCCCAAGTCGGCAGCCTTGGGCCAATAACTGCCGTATCCGCGGCGGCACGGCCGCGCAACTGGCCGAGCTCGGGGCCAAAGGCGCCACCGCCGCGCAGCAGATCACGTCGGACGTGCTGTCGGATTAGTATCGACGGTCTTTATTGCGTCAGGAAGCACCAGCCAACAGTGCATATCCTTGGCCCACACGGTGTGATCTAGCAAAGGGAAGCTGGGGTCGGAAAATCCGCCCATGGTCGTGCCGATCAGGTGAGGTAGCCTTGCTGGCTCCCAATCCAAATTGGAGCCGCAGCGGAGGCCAAAATAAAAGGTTACGGGGAAACCGCTGCTCGCGGTTCCCTTTTCGTAATGAACACTTTCGCGAGGGTAAAATGCTGCGATGCTAAAGACACTGCCAGTGCGGCGCTGGCAATCAAGGCAATGGCACATAGAACTCAAGAACCCGTATGGTCAAAATACTGATCCAAGGATCCTATTCAAGGAATTGAAGCGCGTTGATTGTTGCCCAGCCGTTCGTCGCTTTACCGGTCGACCGTGCAAGCAATGTTCGGTGGCACCTGGGCGTTTGCCAGCGCACCGTTGTTTTGCACAGATGCACTTGGCCTCCAGCCACAGGATCATCCGAGACTTTTCCACCAGGTTACGCGGCTTCTTGATGATAATAACGCAACAGCCCGCCCAGCCTTTCGGCCTTTCGCGACGTTGCACAGGCCCGCCTCGTCGCGTTTCCGCCGCTACACGGCAAGAAGCAAATCGAGTGTGGCGATTATGATGCTCGCATCGAGAGATGCTTTCGACGCGCGACCGTCAGTCCAGGCAGTGGTGGCGCGTCAATGCTATCTGCGGATTGGGACAGCCATTCACAAGCCGGGACCGCATGGGTAAGATCGCAGTTCTACCCCACGCATGAAGCCAACGCCGGCCGTAGAGGCGGCGTTCCGGCTGGGAAAGCAGGCAGAGCCCAACGGCACTAAATCTGTTGGCGGCTCACCCCCAATCCAACCTCACCGGAGGGATCACTCTGACCTGCTGCAATTCCATTTTCTGGATCAAAATGAAAATACGGATAGAGCTAATTGCGGGGTGAGCCGCCTCGGACTCATCTATTCCCGACTGCACGGATGGGGAGTAGGTCAGTTTGAATCTTTTCGAAGTTCGTCCAGATCGCGTTCGGAGACGTTCCATCTGATCGGCTTCGGCGGTTCGGGATTCTGGCCATGCCCGCGGTATCGACGGGGAGCCGGGTAAGTCCAATCGGGCTGAAAAGGCGCCGGCTCGGCAGGTGGCTCCGCAGTTACGGAACTGGCGTCACCCGCGGCTTTCCTTTCTCGATAGTTTGCATCGCCAGAATCTTCATTCCAGAAGTTCCGCTGACGGCTTCAGTGGCCGACGGGTCGCACACGCATCATGAATCACGCCTGCCGGAATATAGAAGGG
Source organism: Xanthobacteraceae bacterium (assembly GCA_030043175.1). Next base: position 1,602 of record JASHYD010001422.1, read on the forward strand.
CTCCCTGGCTTTTACGTTTTGGTCAGGCATTCCGTCGATCTTTATGATGCCATCACCCTCCAAAATATAGCTGCTCTCTATGCCAGGATGTGTGTGACGACCCGAACAGGTTCCCGCCGGGAATTGGCCAATCCCAGTCACAGTCTGGAAGCCGGGCGGACCCTCCACAGTCTGAATTGTCTTTGCGGTAAAACCTTGTTGTGCGATCAGCAGCCCCAGTAAAGCGGGTGACACGACGAGAATTGCCAACGGGGCCATCGCCGTCACCGCGATCGACCACGACCAGCGCGACGAGCATCGCCATTAGGCCCCAATCACGACCTTGACAGAAAGCCATCAGCTCGCATTCGAGGTTCCTTCAGGCTTCCTTACATTTCCCCCAAGTCTCCTTGGCAAGCTTCTTGGCAGGCTTGCTTTTCAGCGCCATCAAGCATTTCGATAGCTCAGCCCAAGTGTTGCGCCAGCTTGCCTTGGGCTCATGCCGGGCAAATTCGAAGACCTCCTCCACTGGGTCGACGACCTCGTCTAGGATCGCCATTGCCTTCTCCATGACCTTGATCGCGGTCTCAATCATCTCAGGCCCACGCTTCTGCATCTCTTCAGTCGTTGACATTTCGGCTCCCGTTTTGAAACGGTCAGCATTGTAATGCCGCGCGAGCTGTTTTAATTTTACAAAATGTTTCGACGCCATACTCGCGGCGCTGGTTTGAATGGATCCCTTTGAAACCATTTAGTAGTATAGGAATATTTCCTGGCGATGAAATTCTGGTATAGTTCGAAAATGGAAGGAAGAGCGGCGGTTGACGGCGCGCGGCGGAGCGCCCATATTCGAGGGGACCCAGGAGCCGTCTATGGTTTCTGTGTTGCCCTAACCTTAGGGCTCGCCCTCACAAGGGGCGAGCCTTTTCTTTCATGTGAGAGGCCAAGTGAATATCGCCATTCACCACCGTGACTTATTTCAGCCATCTTTGCCCCGCCCATTAACAAAAAAAAATATTTGCGGGCTGCTTTTCTCCGCGGGCTGACCATAAACTGCAGCGATGCCGAACCTTCACAAGAACCTACTTACCTCGCCAGTCAATTCCACGATCGCAAGCGCTCGCATTCTGTGCGTCGAAGATGATCGCGAAATCGCGCGTTTGCTGACCGAGGTCCTGGAGGACCATGGCTTTGCGCCGCGCTTCGTCGGTTCGGCTGTCGACATGGACGCCGTTCTCAACCGCGAGAGCATCGAGCTCATTGTTCTCGACATCATGCTGCCGGGCGAGGACGGGCTCAGCATCTGCCGCAGACTCCGGACCTCGTCCTCGATTCCAATTATCATGCTCACCGCGCGCGGCGAGGATATTGACCGGATTCTTGGTCTCGAGCTCGGCGCCGACGACTATGTTGTGAAACCTTTTAATTCGCGCGAGCTGGTGGCGCGGATCCGAGCGCTGTTACGTCGCGCCGAGAGCCGGTCGGCGTCGGTTCAGCCCCGGCCGCAATCACTGACTTTCGCTGGATGGCGCATCGATCCCGTGGCTCGCGAACTCTATGATCCCGCTGGTGTAAAGATCACGCTGACGAGCGTCGAGTTCGACCTCATGCTGGCGTTCTGCCGCAATTCAGGACAGGTCATGTCCCGGGAGCAGCTCATCGATCTGGTTCACGGCGATCATGCCGGACCGATCGAGCGGAGCATCGACGTCCATATCAGCCGGATTCGACAGAAGATCGAGCCGCACGCGAGGGAACGCTCGATGATCAAGACCGTGCGGCTCGGCGGCTACGTCTTCACATCGACCGTTGAGCCTGAATGATGAGATTGTTCGAGCACCTGATGCCGCGGAGCATCACCACCCAGGTCACCGGCGTCGTCGCTGTTTCAGTACTGTTTGGTATTGCAATCGTCGTCACGATCATGTTGTTGCTGCTCGATCCGCCGCGGGACAGCCCATTTTTCACCGTCGCGCGCATCGCTGATGCCACCCGATTGGTCCGGGCGGCCCAAAGTCAAGCCGAAATCGACACGCTGCTGGCGGCCGTTCGCGGGTCCGGACTTCGCGTCGAACGCGTCGCCTCCTCAGAGCTTACGCCGGCGCAGCACAATGAAGGCCTGCCGGTGACCTTCCGGCCTGCGCTGCGGCAGTTGAAGTCCCAGCTGGGTATCGATGTGCTGGAGGGCGTCCACTACGGCAACAGTTCTCCGCTGCAGATCGTCACCAGACTCGACGTTGAGCATGCGCTCGTATTCAACGACTTACCTATAGTAAGTCTGTGGCTATTTCTGACGCCGCCGGCCGTCCTGCTAATGGTAACCGCCCTCGTCTCCGCGCCGCTGCTATCGATCTATGCCGTGCGCTGGATCATCGCACCGTTGACCGATGTTGCGACGGCGGCGGCCGCGTTCGGCCGCTCGCCGCAGGGGGATGACGTAATCAGCCGACGCGGACCGCGCGAAATCCTCCGCGTCACCGACGCCCTGATCGACATGCGCGCACGCATTCGCACGCTACTCGACGATCGGACCCGGATGCTAGCAGCGATCAGCCACGATCTCCGGACGCCGCTGACGCGACTGCGGCTGCGCGCTGAGCGCGTCACCCAGGACAGCTTGAGAAGGGCAATGCTGAGCGATCTCACCCATATTGGCCGCATGCTAGATGAGACGCTGGAGTACCTGCGGGATGATGCGCGATCCGAGACGGTGTCGCGCATTGACCTGCCGAGCTTGCTGCAGACGATCTGTTCGGATTTCGCGGACATGGGGTACGCGGTGTCCTATGTCGGCCCGGTGCGACTCTCCTACACCTGCCGGCAGCGCGCACTGTCGCGGGCCGTCACCAACGTCGTGGAAAACGCGGTCAAGCACGGCAGTACCGTGGCGGTTGCGCTCCGCAACAAAGAGTCGTACAGAATCGTGATCGAGGTGACTGATGACGGCCCTGGAATTCCCGAGGCGCTGCGGGAGAAGGTGTTGGAGCCGTTCTTCAAGGGCGACGACGCACGCTGTCCGGATAGCAGCGGTTTCGGCCTTGGCCTATCGATCGCCAGGGACATCATCAAGCGCCACGGTGGCGGAATCGAAATGTATGCGGCGGACCCAACCGGACTGCGTGTGCTCATGATCCTGCCGCCGGAAACCTCTCTGCACATGACGCAAACCCAACAACCGGGTTCTGCCCTGTCCTCATGGACGGGCAAAACAGCAACCTTCCGCCGATCGGAACTATAAAGGGAGGCCAGCACCAAACGAAGCCACCGCGTTTTCCCGTTTAATAGACGCCAATCAGCCTTTGCACACCTGAA
>JASHYD010001423.1 GCA_030043175.1 Xanthobacteraceae bacterium
CGATTAGCGACCTGATACAGACTACCTCTACCTCTCAGGAGGACCCGACTTGAGACCATCCCGATTCGGGATGAGCGCCTTTGGCAGCGTCGTCTGCATCGTCGGTTTGTTGCCACGGGTCTCCTTGCGTCGGAAATACCGGCCAGTGCGCTCGCGCACGCCTTGGAACGTGACATAGAGCATGGGGATCACGAACAGCCCGACGGCGCTCGCAGCGATCATTCCGGCAAAGACGGGCGTCCCTATGTCGTGTCGGCTGATCTCGGCGGCGCCCTGAGCGACCACGAGCGGGTAGACGCCAAGGATAAAGGCGAACGAGGTCATCATGACGGCGCGAAAACGCGTCTGCGCGCCGAGCACGGCTGCTTCCTGGATATCCGTGCCCCGTTCGCGCTGGTCCTTGGCGAATTCGACGATGAGAATGCCATTTTTCGCCGACATCGCTACCAGCACCACCAGCCCGATCTGTGCATAAAGGTCGAGCGACAGGTGCCAGATCAGAATGCCGATGAACGCGCCCAAGACCCCAATAGGCACCGACAACAGCACCGGGACTGGTATCATCCAGCTCTCGTAGAGGCCCACCAGAAACAGAAAAGCGAACAGCACCGCGAGGCCAAGGATCGCTCCGGTCTGTCCCGCCGCCGACACTTCCTGATAGGCGGTCCCGGTCCACTCATAACTGTATCCGGCGGGCAAAGTCTGTGTGGAGACTTGTGCAACGGCCTCCAGCGCCGTGCCGGACGACGTGCCTGGCGATGGGCCGCCTTGGATCGGAATGGCGCGGTAGTTGTTGTAGCGCGTGATCACCTGCGGTCCAACGATCACACGCGCGTTGGCGACCGAGCGCAACGGCACGTCGGCGCCGTATTTGTTGCGAACGTAGATTTGCCAAAGCGAAGGGAGGTCATTGCGGTCAGCGGCCTCACCCTGGATATTAACCTGCCATATGCGGCCGAACAGGTTGAAGTTGTTGATATAGATGCCTCCCAGCGTCGCCTGCAGTGCGCCGAACACGTCGTTCATGCTGAGCCCCAGCGCCTGTGCCTTCTCGCGGTCAATGTCGAGATAAATTGATGGATTGTTGGCGGTGTAGGTCGAAAAGACGCGGCTGAGCCGGGGGTCGCGATTGGCATTGGCTATGAAACCCTGCATCACGCTGTTCATCGCCGAGGGCTCCTGCCCTTCGAGCCCTTCAAGCTCATATTCAAACCCTCCGGTGGTCGACAACCCGATGATTGGAGGCAAGTTGAACGGTATGACGGTTGCGGTTCGTATTTGCTGGGCTTCGCCGAACAACCGCGCAATCAACGCCTGCGCCGAGTTCGCCGCGCCTCTGCGATCCGAGAATGGCTTCAAGGTTGGAACAATCAAGGCTGCATTAGGTTCGCTGACGCTGTCGAGAATCGAAAAGCCGATGACGGCGAACACGTTCTCCACCTGCGGCATGGACTTGAGCACCGCCTCGATGCGCTGGACCGCGTCCCCAGTGCGAGTGACCGATGCGCCGTCCGGGAGTTGCACGGAGATGAAGAATGCCCCCTGATCTTCTTCGGGAAGAAACCCTGTTGGTGTGCGCAGCGAAATGAAATAGATACCGGCCGCACAGGCCAGCACCAGCAGAGTGCCGAAAATCGATACCCGCACCAAGCGCCGCACGATCCCTGCATAGCCGTGTCGGACATTTTCGATCCGCTGCAGCACCCATCCTATCGGTCCACGCCTCTCCCCCTGACGTTTTAGAAACACTGCGCACAGCGCCGGCGACAGGGTTAGGGCATTGACCGCGGAAATCAGCATCGCGACGCTGATCGTGACGGCGAATTGCCTGAAAAGCGTTCCGGAAACGCCAGGCAGAAATGCCACCGGCACGAATACAGAGAGGAGGACCAAGGTGATGGCAATGATGGGCGCAGTGATTTCGGCCATCGCCTTTTTCGTCGCCTCGGCAGGGCTCAGGTGGGGTTCCTCCTCGAGGACCCGTTCAACGTTCTCGACGACGACAATCGCGTCGTCGACGAGAATGCCGATCGCCAGCACCATTGCGAGCAGCGAAACCGTGTTTGCGGTATAGCCCATCAGCAGCAACACCGCGAAGCTGCCGATCACGCTGACCGGCACTGCCACCGATGGAATCAGAGTCGCGCGCAGACTCCCGAGAAACATGAATACCACGACCACGACGAGCGCGAAGGCAATAACCAGTGTCGTCAAGACGTCACGGATGGTATCTTGAACGAAAGTGGTCGTATCGTAACTGACCAGATACTTTAGGCCCGCTGGAAAGTGCTGACTCAAGCTCTCCAGGTTCGCCCTGACCTGAGCGGCAGTCTGTATCGCGTTGGCGCCAGGAGAGAGATTGATACGAATCCCCACTGCCGGCTGACCGTTGACGCGGGCCTCCACGTCCTGGTTCTGCGCACCGAGCTCGACCCGCGCGACATCGCGAATGCGCAGCAAGGAACCGTCAGGGTTCGCGCGCAACACGATACTCCCGAACTGCTCAGGAGTCGTCAGCCGGCCCAGCGTCTGCACGTTCATCTGGAATTGCTGATCGTTGCTGATCGGCCTCGCGCCGATGCGGCCAACCGGTGCCTGAACATTTTGCGCCTGTATGGCGGCGATCACATCGGAGGGCGTCAGGCTCAAATTGTCGAGGCGCTTAGTGTCGAACCAAACGCGCATCGAATAATTGAGAGTGCCAAATAGCGAGGCTGAGCCGACACCGGGGGTGCGGGACAATACGTCCAGCACGTTGATCACCGCATAGTTGGTGATAAATAGCGGATCTTGTTTACCGCTCTCGCTATAAAGTACGATGAACTGCAGTATCGCTGACGTTTTTTTCTGAACGGCCAGTCCCTCGAGCTGGACCTCCGGAGGAAGTTTTGCAAGAGCGGTTTGCACGCGATTATTGACGTTGACCGTGTCGATATCGGGATCGCTGCCAAGCAGAAAACTGACCGTCAAGGTGTAGCTGCCGTCGTCGCCGCTTGCCGATTTCATGTAGATCATCTTGTCGACGCCAACGACTTGCGCCTCAATCGGTTGTGCGACGCTTGATTCGACCACGGCGGCAGAGGCGCCGGGATAAACAGCAGAAACCTGGACCTGCGGTGGGACGATATCCGGAAACTGCGCAATGGGAATGCGCAGCAGAGCGAGCAGGCCAGCAATCGTGATAACCACAGCGATAACGACCGCGAGCCTCGGCCGATCGACGAAAATTGTCGAGATCATTTTTGTACCCCCGGCCCTGCCGGCGGCTGGGCCGTGCCGGGCGTCGATTTGGCGCCGCCCTCGCCATTTGCCACAACAGGCGTGATGAGCGCTGGCGGCGGACTCGCTGGGCCGGCGGACACTGCTTCGCCCGGCCGAACGCGTTGCAGCCCCTCGCTGATCACGAGTTCGCCCTCGTTGAGTCCGCTTGTAACGACTGCCGTCGATGGCGTTGACTGACCAAGCTGAGGCGACGAATCTGCGCCTTGCCCTGCGCGTCAACGACATAGACGTAATCGCCCTGCTGGTCGGAGAGGACGCCAGCACGGGGGATCGCCAGAACTGAAATCGGCTGTACGCCTTCGAGCAGTACGGTCACGAATTCGCCATCCGTCAACTCGCGCGAGCCCGGCTGCCCTCCCTCCATGCCCGGGAACACCGGATTTGCAATAACTCCGCGGAAGGTGAGCGTGTCGGTATTTTCGGTGATTGTTGGAGACACGTAGTCAAGCCTGCCGCTCTGCTCATAAATCCGGCCGTCGGGCAGGCGCAATTTGATGACGACCGCGCTGAACCCGCCTTTGGCGGCATACCGGTTGCGCAGGTCGAGTGCGGCACGCCCCGCAACCGGAAAGATGACATACATCGGGTCCTGACTAACAAGCGTAGCCAGAGGCCCGCTCGTCGCAGACACCACATTGCCCTCGGTGACTGCGGTCGCGCTGATCTTTCCGTCAATGAGGGCGCGAATTTCAGTGTAGCCGAGATTGATTTCTGCCGTTTGCAGCTGCGCTTTTGCTCCGGCAATTTGCGCCGCCAAGGCGCGCTCGGCAGCGAGCGCAGAATCGAGATTCGACTGCGGTCCGGCCGACCTCGCAAGCAGATCCCTGGCACGCTCCAGCGTCTGCTCGGCATTGAGGTGCTGAGCCTCCAGTTGCTCCACCGCCGCCTTGCTGGCATCAACCAAGGCCTGAAAGGGGGGCTTCTCTAGCTGATAAAGCAGATCACCCTTGTTGACCTCAGCCCCCTCGACAAACAGCCGCTTTTCGAGAAAGCCAGTGACCCGGGCGACGAGTACAACCCGGCTGATCGCCTGGATCCGACCGATGAACTCATCGCTTTGGGTAATTTGCTGGCGCTCCGCGCGGACCACGCCGACGGCCGGGGGACCGCCCGGTCTGGTCTGTCCCGCGACACCCCCCGAAAACAGGTTGAGCGCGAACATCAGCAGGAACCACAGAGCGCCAAGTCCGCGAGCCATATGACCCTCCTGAAAGTTGGCGCGAACGGTCCGGAGCCGCCGACTCCGAACCTGCAAAACGTTGCACGCAAGTAAGGCACAAAGGCGGTAGTTATGGCTTGCGCGCATCAAATGATAGAGGCTGGCAAGGGATTTGGGAAAGAAATTGTCGTGCAGGCGGTTCGCCAGCGTATCGATATCGAACGTCTGCGTATCGATATCGATAGAGCCTTCGTAGGTTTTGTTGAGCGGGAGGTGGGCGCTATCATGGTCGCCCCGGATTCCTTTTTTGACCGGCGATCTGCGCCGCAGTCGAGCAGTCGTCGAATTCGCTTCTCTTTACGAGACGCCAGCTGTTTATGGAGCCCCAATTTTTTCCGAGAATAGGTGGATTGATGACCTGCGGCGTCGATCTCAAAGGCGTCTGGCATCAGCTCGCCTGTACCTACCGTAAACCGAAAACAGCGTCGATCGCATGCGAATCGGCCGATAATCACGGTGATGGGCGATCTCCTCAAGTGATCTGGTACGCCGTCGCCGGGCTGTTGCGGTCGCGCGCAGGCTTGCAAACCGAAATTCTCGCCCTTCGCCATCAGCTCAATGTGCTGACGCGTAGGTCGCCCAAGCGGGTTGCCGTCAGCAATATCGATCGCCTGGTGTTTGCGGGGCTCTATCACCTGGCTCCCGAGGTGTTGGACGCGGTGAAGATCCTCAAGCCGGAGACCATCATCAGATGGCATTGCGCTGGATTCCGAGCCTGGTGGCGCTGGAAATCAAGGCCGCGCCGCGGTCGGCCCAGGACACCTGATGAGATTCGCCAACTCGTTCGTGAGATGAGCGTGGCGAATCCGCTATGGGGCGCTCCCCGCATCCACGGTGAACTCCGTAAGCTCGCATGAATGTCGGCCAGACCACCGTGGCGAAATACATGGCGAAGCGACGACGGCCGCCGTCGCAGGGCTGGAGGACCTGTGTTCACAATCAGCCGACGCCATCGCGTCGATCGGCATGTTCGTGGTGCCGTCGATCTCGTTTGGGCTTCTGTATGGACTTCTCATCCTGCGGCAGTCCCGCCGCGAGCTTCTGTGGCTTGGGTGCGACAGCCCATCCCAATGCGGAATGGCTTGCCTGTGCGGCTGGGACGAGCCTCCACGCTACGTGATCCGCGACCGTGACGGCGCGTATGGCGCTGCTTTCATTCGGCGCATCCGGGCCATGGGCATTCGCGACCGACCGGCCTCGGCGCGTCGCTTTGGCAGAACGGATATGCGGAGAGGCTGATCGGCTCGATCCGACGGGAATGTCTTGATCACGGCGTCGTCGTTGGCGAGCGCCATCTTCGCCACGTTTTCCCATCGTAGCAAAAATGCTACAACGAGGTCAGAACGCACCTATCGCTGCAGAAGGACGCGCCGGTTCGGCGTGATGTGTGACGCACAGGGTGCGCGCGTTCGTCGCCGATCTTGGGCGGGCTACACATCAATATGTTCGAGTTTGAGTTTCCAACAGGGACAGGCCCGCGCACAAACGCGCACATGATGGCGACGAGGCGTTTCGATTCCCCGATGGACTCCCATCCCGGAAGGGGCAAATACCGCCGAAACGATACTTACGAGTGAAGCTCATCGAGCAGCGCTCGCGCATTTTTGAGATCGGCGGTATCGAAGCCTTCGTCAAACCTCTCGTAGACCGGTGTCAATATGGCCAGCGCCTCGCTGCTTCGCCCTTGACGCTGTTTCAGGCGAGCGAGGCTGGTGGCGGAACGTAACTCCCATGACAGCGCCCCCTGCCGGCGCGCCCAATCGAGTGACTGCATGAACGCGCGCTCAACAGCGGCCGTGCCATAGCCGCTTAACAGTTCGAGCTCGCCTTTGACGCGCAGCAATTCCGCCATGTGCCAGCACGCCCCACGCTCAGCCTCGAGGAGTGCTTGATCAATTACGGCGCGGCCCTCTTCCGCCTTGCCGGCCAATCCCAGGGCCTCGGCGAGATCGGTGCCTAAAAGTGGATAGAATGCCCGAGACTGCATTTTCCGGAGCACGTCCAATCCGACACGGAGCAGCCCCAATCCCGAATTGGTGCTGCCACGTTTGACCCACACCATTCCCTTTATCACAAGTCCGTACCCGCGATAGACTTCTATGGAGACTTGGTCGGCTTGCGCCAACAGTGCGGTGACGCATTCCTCGGTTGCTGCGAGATCACCGGCTCTGAAGCAGACGAATGCCCGCGGATAAGCAAGGCGTTGCAAAGCGAGGGAGGATGATTGATCGTTCGGGCCTCGCCTCAGGCGGGCGGTGCGGACCGCTTGATCCGGCAAGCCCTGCGTCCACAATACGCTGGCAAGAACGCTCAGCGCACTGGTTCGCTGATCAAACACGAAGCGAGCGGCATCGGCGAGTCGCGGTACGGAAGGAACTCGCTCTAACGCTCGTTCGAGATGCCGCCGCGCACCAGGCTGATCTCCGATGGCCCAAAGCGAGTTGCCGATCAGTCGCCCCGCGGTTACCGCTCCAACCAGGCTTGTCGTGTCTTTGGCTACGGCGGCGAACTTGTTCGCAAGATCAAGCGCAGTTCGCAGGTCGTTGCTGCGAAAGTGAACCAACCACAGACTATTCAAGGCCCTGAGCTGATAATCCGCGTCGCCCAGCAATTCGGCAAGTTCCAGTGCCCGTGAGGACACCTTCCGAATTTCGTCGTGTGTTCCTCCGGTCCACCACAGCGCAGTGTTGTGCCCTATTTGCAAAAGCATCTCATCGCGGGTCATTCGCGCGTGAACACCGTCGAGACTGGCAATTGCCTTCTCCATCCAATTCCGGCACTCGCTCACCCGCGACGATCTCAAGCGCAGAGATAGCCGCGTGATGTGGCGCTTGGGCTTCGGCGATGGTGTCCGGAAGCGGGGCCAGGGCCGCGTGACGGACTCGGCTGTCGGCCTCGCGCAGCGAGCCAACGCCCGGCCGCAACGTCGTCATTCCGGCGACGGGAAGCTACGGGCAGCCAGCTTGGCGAACAAGCGGGCTGCCGAAGCCGCTCAACGTATGAAGTCTCCCTCCTGTCAGGCCCCAGCCACCCGGGCCGGGAACATATGACCGGAAAGGCCGAATCCGCATCAGTCTGCTACTTCACCCTGGCCTTGATCTTGTCGAGTCCGGCCTTGGCGCAGGCTTCATCCTTAGCGCCGCCGCCCTGGGCGCCGTTTGCGCCACCGAAGCCGATCGCACCGATGACATCGTTGCCGGCCATGATCGGTACTGCACCCGGCCTCGGGAAGATGTTCTTGTCCGCCTCGAGCTTGGCCTTTAGGGCCGGGTCTTTATCCATCTCGGACGCGATCTCGGAGGTCGGCTTCTTCATATCATTGGCGAGGACAGCCTTCTTGGGGCTGAGCTCCGCGGAATTCTTCGACGAGCCATTGGCCGACACCAGGACGCGCAGAACGCCACCAGAATCGACCACCGCGGCACTTCCTTTCACGCCTGCCTCAAGGCAGGTGTTGACCGCGGTCTGCGCGGCCTCTACGGCGAGTGCCGAATCCAGCCCCCGCGCGGGCGGTTGCTGCTGCCCGCCTTGCTGTGCGAACGCCGTGCTTGTCATGGCGGCAAGCGCAAGCGCGCCGAGTATCGTGAGTGGTCGGATCATCGAGGGAGTCCTCCAGGTTCGTTTTGAGTGTTGTTGTCGCAACGCGGCGTGATTCAGTTGGAGGCGAAGCAGTAAAGGTGACCTGCGCCGCCGGTGTTGATGAGCGCCTGCTTGCTGCATCCCTGGCTCAAATGCGACGTAATCCACGACGTATTCTGGCCGCCGCGGTCCGAGTGGCCGAGCATGGCGCGGGCGCGGTCCGCCGGCACATTCGGGTTTGCCTGCGGATAAGTCATGGCGTCCGACGTCCAGTTGTTGCAGGTGTGATCGTAACCATCGATGAACGCCCGGCCGTCGGGGTCCGAGCCAGTGAGGATGTCGTGCTGGTTGCCAGGAATAACCTCACCCTTGATGTCCAGCACGGTCTCGCGGCGGATGTTGTTGCGGTCGCGCTGCTGGTCGCCGTGCAGATCCGCAAGATTGCTCGCGATCAGCTGGTGCTTGACGTTGTACCAGGGCCCGGGGCCGATGCGATCGCGGGCGTTGACTCGCGGTGAGGCGCCTTTCTGCTCCTGGCTCAGATACGCGCGCCATGTGCGGGCGGCATCCCGCCCGCCCAGAGCCTGGGCGGCGTTCTGGCAAATCTGGTCAGCGCCGGCGAGTCCGCCAATATTGCCCGAACCCGTCGGATTGTCGGCAACAAAGAAGCTCGCCCCGCACGAATCACACGTGGGTAGCGGTGGCCCCCCTTGCTGGGCCTGAGCCACCAAGGCCGCCGATCCGAGAAGAGCGACAACAACGGCTGAAACAATGATCGTTTTGTTCATCGTGGTTCCTCCCTTGTCCCCTTATAAGAGGCTAAACCCATACACTCATCGCCTACCGCCTGCAATGCGCAGGCGCGGTGCGTTTCCTCGTCCCGCATTCCACCCACGCCGCAGAAACCTTTGCCAAACGCTTCGGTGAGGAGGGGTTGCCTGAGAGTCAGCGATAACCCTGAAAACGAGCGGGGGGCGCGTTGCCGGGCCAGGGGGCAAGCAGCGTGGCAGGCCGCAGTGGAAGCGAACCAGTGAAGCCACGAAATGAGACGCGCGCGTGGAACGGATTTGCGGGAATTTTGGGAGAGCCGAGCCTCGATTGACTCTAGCGAACGCCGCCGATCGGAATTAGTCAGCTCGCTGCGAGAGCGACCGCAATATCCGCCTGCTTGACCGTTGTGCCGTGGCCGCGGGCGATCGTGACGCCAGTGATGTTGTGCTGGCGCAGCGCATCGCCGACAGAGATCGTGCCGGGATCACGGCTGATCGGCCCACGCGGCGAAATTAGGTCGATGACCCACAGGACATTGTCCTTGACCACATGCGCGAGGAGGAAGCCGTCCACGTGCGGGTTCGGTATATTGTAGAGGTTGATCTCGGCCGAGTCGTCTTTGATCGACAAGCTATCCTCCACCTCCTGGACGGCCGCAGGCTCCATGGCCTTCTGCTGGGCATCCGGGCTCCAGGGTGTGCGGCGCCTTGATGACTTGCTCGAAATAGGTTTTGTCAAAAGCCGGCACAATGACGGTCGCGCCCTCGGCCGCGAAGGCCCGCATACCGCCGGTGTGATCCATGTGGTGATGGGTGAGTACAAGGTACTTGATTGGCTTGCCCGGATATTTGGCTTTGGCGGCGTCGATGACCCATTTCGACTGGCCCTCGTCGGTCGGCGCGTCGAACACGGCGAGGCCATCCTTCATGTTGACGATGAGGTTGTTGGCGCCACCGCCCTGAACCATCTGAACGTTGGAGGCAAGCTCGACAAGCTTGAAACTGCCACCGGTCGGGAAGTAGATCGCGTCGCTGTCAGTGAAGCGGCCAAGGAAGAGGCGCCGAATCACCCACTGGTAGGGGACGTTGGCGGTCGCCGGGGGCTTTGCCGCCGCCTTGACGGCGTCGGGGATGGCGAACGTCGAAGGGGCGAGAGGCGCGTTCGGGGTGATCTCCTTATCGGTTATGCGCTGGACTTCCATGCCGTCGAGCTTATACGACTGCGTAAAGGCATGCTTGACACCGCCGCCGACAGTCCTCCAGTCGCTCGGAATCAGATCGCAGCTAGAATCGCCCAGATGTTGTCTTCGTCGCGTATGCGCACTGCCGCCGGCAGCTTGGTGGTGGGGTCGAAGATGAAGATGAGTCTGTTGGACCCAAGGTGAACACCACCGCCGGCAGGGTCCGGTTGTCG
>JASHYD010001424.1 GCA_030043175.1 Xanthobacteraceae bacterium
CTGCGCCGTCAAACCCATCGGAAAGGGAGTGCCAGAGCGTACGGCGCCGACCAGACACGCTGGCCGATTGCCTACTTTGATGCGTTTGGGCTTTTCAACTTGCAACACGCCCATCTCGCAGCATGTCAGTCCTCTCGCAGGTAATATAAGACCACCAACCGGAGAGCCGTATGTCGGGAGATCCGCAAGTCCGGTTCGGAGGGAGGGGGCACCGAAACCAATCGATGCTTCCTACCCCTATGATTACTCGACGCCCTGAAGCTGCGCCGCTCCATTCGCGAATACTCCGACCGAGCGCTCCCACCACAAGTGTTGTCGGATGTGCTGTGGGCGGCTTTCGGAATGAACCGCCCAAGCGGTGATCGCACGGCACCATATTGGCGCCACGTGATGGTCATCGACGTCTATGCCGCGCTCGCTGACGGCCTATGGCTCTACGATCCGAAGGGGCATCAGCTGGAGCAGCGCCTCGATGCCGATATCCGCGGCCAGACGGGGACACAGGATTTCGTCGCAACTGCCCCGCTCAACCTCATCTATGTGGCGCATGGTGAGCGCATGCAGGACATCTCGCCTGAGGAGCGGCGACTTTGCGTGGCCATTTTGTCGCTGGCCGGACATGACGGCGGCAGGATCAGCTCGTCTAGACGGAGGAAACATGCCAACGAAGAGTCAGAACCCGGAAACCATTGTGCTGCATGCTGGCTATCGCTCCGATCCGACGACCACCGCTGTTGCCGTTCCGATCTATCAGACGACGTCATACCAATTCAACTCGACTGAGCACGCGGCCAATCTTTTCGCGCTCAGGGAACTCGGAAACATATACACCCGCATTATGAACCCAACGCAGGCAGTGCTGGAGGATCGTGTCGCTGCGCTCGAAGGGGGTGTCGCCGCGCTCGCTCTGTCCTCGGGCCAGGCAGCGTCGCTGTTTGCGGTGCAGAACATTTGTCATGTCGGCGACAACTTCGTCTGTTCGACCGACATCTATGGCGGCACCTGGAACCTGTTCCAGAATACGATGAGCACGATGGGCATCGAATGCCGCTTCGTCGATCCGTTCGATCCTGAAAATTTCCGCCGCGCCACGGACGCCCGCACGCGCTGCTACTACGGCGAGACGCTGCCCAATCCCAAGCTTGCCGTGTTTCCGATTGCCGAAGTTGCCAAGATCGGTCGCGAGCTAGGAGTACCGCTCATCATGGACAACACTGCTTGTCCGGTGTTGTGCCAGCCGATCATGCACGGTGCTGCCGTCACCATGCATTCAACCACGAAATACATCGGCGGCCATGGCACCTCAATCGGCGGCATCATAGTGGATGGCGGCAATTTTGACTGGGAGAAGTACGCCGACCGCTTCCCGATGCTCAACAAGCCCGACCCGAGCTACCACGGAGCTGTGTGGACGCAGGCGGTCAAACCGCTCGGACCAATCGCCTACATAATCAAGGCGCGGGTGACGCTCTTGCGTGACATCGGCGCAGCTATGTCGCCGTTCAACGCCTTCATGTTCATTCAGGGCCTTGAGACCGTGGCGCTGCGCATGCGTCAGCACTGCGCGAACGCTAGCGCCGTGGCGCAGTATCTCTCGAAACATCCCAAGGTCACAAAGACGATTTTTCCCGGCCTGATGACTGGCGAGACCAAGCGGCGAGCCGACGCGCACCTAAAAGGTGGTTACGGCGGCTTGGTCGGTTTCGAACTCAAGGGCGGTCGCGATGCTGGGCGCAAGTTTATCGACAGCCTGAAGATGTTCTATCACGTCGCCAACATCGGCGACGCTCGCTCCCTTGCCATCCATCCTGCCAGCACTACGCACTCGCAGCTCACACCGGAGGAGCAAGCGAAGACTGGCGTCACCGACGGCTATGTGCGGTTGTCGGTCGGCATCGAACACATTGACGACATCCTTGCCGATCTCGATCAGGCACTCATGAGCGTGTAAGCCGGTGTAGCTCTGATCACCATAATGGGCATGGTGAACTTTCCGGTGCAGCGGTAGTATCGCAATGTGACGACGCTGTTCATTTCGTTTGGGCCTGGGGCGATTTCATTCCAAGCGAGGAAATGATGGGACGCAGGTTGCTTCCCTCCGAGCGATGACCACGGCGCCCCTTGCTTTTGTCGCGTATCTTCACCAACTCCATTGGCGGCTGGCCAGCGGTTACTGGCCTACCCTCCAAGCGCCATCAGCCCGAGGCAGGAACAAGAAATCAGAAATCGCGACGAATAATCCATTTACCAAGTTCGGCGATATTGGACGCGCAATACTTGGCATCGACTGACGGATATTTTGAAGGCGATCGAACACGCCGACCGACGCGATGGTCGGAATGGGCGATTGAGAAGGGCAGTGAAAATGACCACAAAATCCGACGCTCACATCGCAACGTTGGCTGCGTTGTTCCCAGCTGTTTTTTCCGCCGAACCATGGCAGGCGCACCGCCCGTTGAAGGTCGGCATTGGCGATGAATTGGTGGCGCGCGGCGTGCTTGGCGGGCGGGAAGTCAATGCCGCGTTGAAGCAATACGTCGATCGCTTGATGTATCAGAAATGCCTCGCGGCCGGCGACGCCCGTATCGACCTCGATGGGAATGTCGCGGGCGAGGTGTCGAGCGAGCAGCGTTGCCGCGCCGAAAGGATGGTCGCTCGCATCAAGGCGCGCCAGTCAGCCGGGGCCGCAGCGGTCAAGGCCGAAGCCGAAAGCAAAGAGGCTGCCAGACAGGCCCCCGCGATCCCTTCCATGCTCGACCGCAGGCCCGTCGTCATGCCGCCGCCCCGCGGGACGCCGTCCACCAGCAGCCATCGTCTTGGGCTCGCTGACCTCAAACGTGCAGCGCAGGAGCGGCGGGCCCGTCGGGAGGTCAAGGGTGTTTGATTGAGCAGCACGTCAAGCAGCAGTTTGGGAACGCCAATCTGCGCATGATCAACCGCTCGGCGTTCGACTGGGGCGGGCCATAATCTTTCCGCTAAGGTCACGTCGGAACGGCGATTTCGCACGCAAGACCCTCAACGCGCCAGTCGAGCTTCACTCGGCCTTTCATGCCGTCTCCAATCATGTTCTTCATCACACCGATGCCAAAACCTCTGCGCGCCGGGGGATTGACGGGCGGACCGCCTGTCTCGGTCCAGCGCAGCATGAGCTGTCCGTCTGCTGACAACTCTTGCCTGACCAGACTGCCTAGCTCGGCTCCTGTCCAGCGTGACTGCGCGAACAGCGAATGGACACTTGCAAGCGCCTCGATCCGTCCCTCAATTGCTTTTTTGAGACCGTCGGGTGTATCCGACTGCGAGAGACGCACCATCGCCTTTACATTCGCCAGCAGGTTTTTAGCTCGATGTTCTGCTTCGCGAGTGAGAACACCAATTTGCGCTTCGCTTCGCTTCCGGTCAGTAATATCACGGGAAATCCCCGAAGCGCCGATGACTTTCCCTTCGAGGTCCCTGATAGGCGAGACGGTCAGCGAAACATCGATCAGGGTTCCGTCCTTGCGCTGGCGAACCGTGTCAAAGTGCTCGACGCACTCGCCATGCCTAATACGTTCGGTAAGGCGCGTTCCTCGTGCCGACGATCCGATGGGCGCATTCTCCGCCGCACTGCGTTCGATGAGGTCTGCCGCTTGTCGGTCAAGCACGTCCAATGGCTGCAGCTCGCGTTCCGTAGGT
>JASHYD010001425.1 GCA_030043175.1 Xanthobacteraceae bacterium
GGTCGTTGGATCACCGAGCGATTCGCACGCGACGGCGCGCGGCTCTGCCTGTCGGACAACCGCCATTCGTCCCTTGATGAGCTCGCTGCCACTCTCGGTCTCCCCCCCTCTCGGGCGATCCTGCATAGGACCGAGCTCACCGACGAGGTTTCGATCTTGGATCTCGCTGCTAAGGTGCGCGATGCTTGGCACGCACCCGATATCGTCGTCAACAATGCTGGACTTTATCCGAGGTGCGGGCTGCTTGATCTCTCAGCAGCCGACTGGGATCGCATCTTCGCTGTCAATCTACGCGCACCGTTCCTTGTCACCCGCGAGATGGCCAAACTGATGATCGCTACCGGCCGCAAGGGTGTGGTCGTCAACATTTCTTCGGGCGCATCGCGCCAAATGCGGATTGGCGCGGTGCCCTATTGCACCTCCAAGACGGCGCTTGAGCGGCTGACCAAGGGGTTCGCGCTCGAGCTTGCTCCTCATGGTATCCGCGTCAATGCGGTGGAGCCGGGCTTTGCCCCAGGGAGCGGCGTGAGTAAGCTGAGCGCAGACTACGTCGCCCGCATGACAGCGCGTATCCCGCTTGGCCGCACCAGCGGACCGGGGGATGCGCCCGAGGCCATTGCCTATCTCTGCTCCGAGAAAGCCAGCTTCATTACTGGAGCTGTGCTCACCGTCGACGGTGGCAACTCGATCGGCACATTGGAGCCCAGCGAACTGCCCGCCGACACAGCGGAGGCCGCGCAATGACGCTGTCGATCGCGCCGGCGCTGACTGTCGAGGACCTGACCGTCGACATCGACGGGGCATCGCTAGTGGAGGGAGTATCCTTCTCCGTCGGAGCTGGCGAGGTCCTAGCGCTTGTCGGCGAGTCGGGCTGTGGCAAGTCGCTGACGGCGCTGGCTCTGCTCGGCCTCCTGCCCCATACGGCGCAGATCGTGCGAGGGCGAATCATGCTCGATGACGTTGATCTCGTCTCATTGCCAGAGCGGGAGATGCGGCGGGTCCGCGGCAGCCGGCTCTCAATCATCTTCCAGGAGGCAACTGCCGCGCTCGACCCGCTGACGACGGTCGGCGGGCAGATCGCCGAGGCCTATGCCCTCCATCATAGGGCCGGCCGTTCGGCGGCGCGCGCCAAAGCGAAAGACATGCTGGTCGCGGTCGGTATCGCAGATTCCGACCGTCGGCTTGGCCAATATCCATTCGAGCTGTCGGGCGGAATGTGTCAGCGCATCATGATCGCCATTGCGCTGATCTGCGGTCCGCGGGTACTCGTGGCCGACGAACCGACGACGGCGCTCGATGTGACGATCCAGGCTCAGATCCTCGATCTCATGAAGCGCCTGGTGGCCGAACGCGGCACCAGCATTGTGCTCATCACCCACGACATGGGGGTGGTCGCCGATATAGCCGACCGGGTCGCCGTGATGTACGCTGGGCGGATCGCCGAGATTGCTCCGGTCAATGACCTCTTTGCGCACCCCGGCCACCCCTATACGGCGCTGCTGCTCGCCGCGGTGCCGCGCCTCGATCTGGAGCCCAGACAACTGCTGGCGACGATCGAAGGCAAAGTCCCTGCTTTCGGCGATTTCGGTGACGGCTGCCGCTTCGCGGATCGCTGTCCGCTCGCAGGCGATCGGTGCCGCATCGAGGAGCCAGCGCTGGTCGAGCTTGAGCCAGGGCACCGCGTCGCGTGCTGGCATGCAGATCGAGTCGCCGCGTTGGCGAGGGGCGCCGCATGACGGGCTTCGCTCCGGTTCTCGATGTCCGCGACGTCGCGGTGCATTTCGCGTCGCGAGGGGGATGGTTTGGCGGGCCGCGCCATGCCGTGAAGGCCGTCGACGGCGTTGACCTCACGATTGGCGCCAACGAGACGCTTGGTCTCGTCGGCGAGTCAGGCTGCGGCAAGTCAACTCTGTCAAATGCGATCGTGGGTCTCGTGCACCCCACGCGCGGCAGCATCCGCGTCCGCGGGCAGGAGATCGCGGGAGCGAGCCGCAAGACGCTCCACGCGGTACGCCGTCACGTGCAAATGGTTTTCCAAGACCCGGCGCTGTCGCTCAACCCGCGAGTCACGATAGGCGCGGCGATTGCCGAGCCACTCATCGTTCGGGGCATCGCTAAGGGACGGGCACTGGCGGAGAGGGTTGATACTCTCCTCGCGCAGGTGGGGCTCCGGGCGGAGCACGCTGGCCGCTATCCGCACCAGTTCTCGGGCGGCCAGCGCCAGCGGATCGTGATCGCCAGGGCGCTGGCGCTCGAGCCCGCTCTCGTCGTATGCGACGAGCCCGTCTCGGCGCTCGATGTCTCGGTTCGGGCCCAGATCCTCAACCTCCTGGTCGATCTGCAACGTCGCATGGGTGTGTCCTATCTGTTTGTGTCGCACGATCTCTCGATTGTCCGGCACATCTCAGACCGGGTTGCCGTGATGTATCTCGGCCGGATCGTTGAGCAGGCATACCGCGACCTCTTCTTCACCGCTCCCAAGCACCCCTATACACGGGCCTTGATATCGGCCGTGCCCGAAGCAAACCCTGTCGCGCAGCGTGCCAAGCGGCGCTTTGTTCCGAGCGGCGAATTGCCGAGTCCAACCGACGTTCCTCGCGGCTGTCCTTTCCATACCCGCTGTCCGCTCGTGACCGAGATATGCACCCACGAGCGCCCGCTGCTGACGCCGCGTCCAGACGGCGCTCTTGTTGCGTGTCATCACGCGTGAGAAGATTTCTGTTAGAAGTGGCCGCCAATTGCGTGTTTCTCCAAGGTGACGGTAAGCGGTCAGCGTCGGGTAATCTACCCACGGCCATCAGCGCCCTCCCCTCCCCCAGCCCGGCGGCCCCGTCCCGCCGTGACGCTGTTTCCGCGGCAGCTCCAGCGCCGCCTCCTCCCGGCTCAAGCCGTGGTCGACGCGACCTGGAGCGGGCTCGGCACCCAAGCGAGGTACTCCGCTGCGCGTAGAGGCACCTCCGGCGATCCCTCGCCATGCCAAGGAGGAGGTTGCACTTGGCGTCGAGCAATCCTCTGGCGCGCCCGGTAGATTGGCAGTGGTCCGGCGTCCCCTCGAACGGCTCCTGGCAGCTGGCACAGCACCCACCCTGCGCACGTGCGTTCTCGTGCGTGGCGAACATCCGGGAATTCTCGACCTTGGCGCCCGTCGAGAGTGTCATGCCCTCCTTGAGGCCGAGATCAATGCCGACCTCGGCATTCTCTCCGAGGGGCTTCGGTTCGTATTCGGCCACAAGATTGCAATACCAACGCCCGCGCGCGTCTTGGGAGAACGAACCAGACTTGATTCGTCCATCGATTTCCCGATGCTTCCAAGCCGGATTTTGCAGCCGTTGGATCTGACGATCGCCCCCGTGACCGTGATCGTCTGGTTCTTGAAGGGAACCCACCCGAGGCTTCGCTTCCCGCGCCATCGGAGTTTGGCCTTCTTCGCCCCTCGACGGCGGTCAACGTATTCGTCGCATACCTCCTGCACCGTCTGTGCTGGAATGCCGATCAGCTTGCCCGCCCCTCTGGTGGACGCCTGAGTTTCACCCTTACCGGGCCAACGCTGATTGTGTTTGAGGGCGTGCCGTGCGCCGTTGCAATGATTCCAGACCAAGTTGACCGCGTGCGCGGCAGCGTCGAGCCTCTTTCCCGACGTTTGTCCTTGACGCGGAAGCGGAAGGTTTTGAGGGGACGCTTGACTTCGTCGGCCATGACGATGCACTTAGTTGCTATGTCCCGGGATGTCACCTTCAACAAGCTTTCCGCTGCGTTTACGCTCTGTCGTATCACTTGGTTATCGTAACCAAGTATCACGTGCATCATGGCGCCAATGCTAACGCGCCTTCGCGAGATCATCGAACTGCGGTGCAGAGATTGGCGCGGAACGCTGGTCGAGTTTAACGGTGAGTCGGATCACATCCACATTTTGATGTCCCTCCCGCCAAATCTCGACCTGTCCCGCTTCGTCAACAACCTCAAGACGACCAGTTCACGGCTGATCCGTCGTGACTTTGCCGATCATCTCAAGCACGTCTATCGCAAGCTGGGTGTTCTGGTCCCGCTTGTACTGCATCGTCTCGTGCGGCGGAGCCCCGTTGTCGATCATCAAACAATACATTGAACAGCAGGCAAGTCTGGCTTGAGCCGGGGCGCCCTTCACCGCGAGCCAAGCGCAAGCGCTCTGGCTAGAGCATTGGGCGACGAACCGCTAGAGCGGCGTCGCGCTATGCGGGATTGCTAGCGGCCCAACATCTTCTGAACCGCCGATGGTACACGCGGCTTGCCGACGGTCTGATCTATTTCTTTGCGAACCGGGCGGACGCGCAGGCCGCTCGAGCAGATCGCCGGGCTGCGCTACCGCTGCGGATCATTTCATTGTTTCGTAGACGCCGCGATGACGAAGGCCAAGAAGGTCGCCCTATTGTAACCGACGTTCGTTGCGCTACACCACGCCGTAAACTCTTGTGGATCGACGAATACCCTTTTGACGGTAATGCCCTTCGCAATGAATTTTTCAAACCGCGCGTCGGCCGCGTCAAGCCACTCTTCGAAGGTGTCGAAGAGCTGCGGTTCGTCCGTGACGAGGTGACGGATCACCTCGTAGTGCTCGGGGGTGCGGAACCACGGTTGAGGTATAGGCATTCTAGCCACGATAAATCTCCTTCTGCTCACGCCGGAGAACCGAGGCTCAGCGACGGGACGGCAACGGCGATTTATAAGGCCCCGACTCTCGTGGGCAGTGTGGGCACGTACAAGAGGTCGGAACCCAGCGCACGGCGTAGGGTCCGCGCCTTCGCACGTTAGCACAATTAATATTTTATCCAGAATTAATACTGGCGCAGTCTATTCCCACCTGCGCAGAGTCGCCCCGGTGTTGCGACGCAACATGAATATCAAAATAGCGCCCTGCAGGGTGCGAGGTTATCCGCACCGAGAGGCGATCGGACACCACGACCGCGGGGCAAGAGAAATTGCGCACATCGATTTCCCGCGCAAGGGCGACGTGCTCATGGTGACGAGCATCGCCCGCCTCACCCAGCATTGGCCGCCTTCAAGGCATCGTGCGTGCGATCCGTGTCAAGGGTGCGACGGTCAAGGCGACCAAACAGTCGATCGACACGAGACGGCAGCCGGAAAATGCTTTCGGGTTCGCCGAGTACGAGACCAACTTGCGGCGCCAACTTGAGGGCCTCGCGAAAGCTAAATCGGAAGCCGTCTACAAGGGCCGGCCGGCTTCGATCGACGTAGCGAAGGTATTGCTTGACCTAGACTTAGACTAGACACCCTGCGGAGCCCGCCCGAGCTTTACGTCCTGCGCGACTGTCGAGCGGTTGAACGTACGTATCTCG
>JASHYD010001426.1 GCA_030043175.1 Xanthobacteraceae bacterium
GATGGCCTAGCGAGTGCGCAGGAACGTGTGGTTCACTGATGAGGTCGGACGAAGTCGTGGAGGGCGGCACGCACCCGCGCGATGACGCTATCCCACGCGTGTGTTTCATCCTGCCGAAATAGGCGGATAGTCGGGTACCACGGGCTGTCTTCGCGATCGAGCAGCCAACGCCAGTCGGCGTTGAACGGTAACATCACCCAAACAGGCTTTGCCAATGCGCCAGCCAAGTGAGCGACGCTGGTATCCACGGAGATAACGAGGTCCAAGGTCGATATGAGCGCTGCCGTGTCCGCAAACGTCTCCAGCTCATCGCCGAAATGGAGAAGATCGCTTTGATTTCTCAGCACTGTCGCGTCTTCAGGGCGAACGTCCTTCTGCAAACTTACAAATGTAGCATTGATGTCCAGGAATGATAACAAAGAGCTGAGCCTAATCGATTTATGGTCGTTGAAATTCGCTGGGTTGCCAGACCAGGCAAGGCCGATCCTGGCGCGATGTTTGCGGCTTGCGAGCCTTGCGTCCCAATGTGCCAAGGCCTGCGGGGCTCGCTGATAGAGCGCCGTGGAGGGTATCGTCTCAAGTCGCGTCCCGAACGCCAGCGGCAAGCTGAGCAATGGGCAATGCATATCGAAATCGGGTAAGGGGTCGCCCCTGGATACGATCTGCGCGCCGCTGATGAGAGTGGTCATCAGCTCTTGCAGTGACCTTTGGACTTCAAGAATCACACGTGCGCCGCGCTCCGCCACCAGCGGCACGTAACGGCAGAACTGGATCGCATCACCGAAGCCCTGCTCAGCGTAGAGAAGAATAGTCTTGCCTTGGACGTCGTCCCGTCCGGTCCATAGCGGTTGCACAAAGCTGCGCTTGACCGTCCGGAGTTGCTTGGTTTCCCACCGCGATTCATATTTTTCCCAACCTCGATCAAAGTCTCCAATCAGGAGGCAGCAAAGCGCTTCATTGAAAAGCGCGTCGGCATAGTTGGGGCGTAGTTTGAGCGCGCGATCGTAGCTCGCCAGCGCCTCCTCGATCCGCTTCATCGCCCGCAGCGTGTTGCCGCGATTGGAAAGCGGCTCAGCGAAGTCCGGGCGAAGTTCGACCGCGCGATCGTAGCTCGCCAGCGCCTGCTCGAACCACTTCAGCTCATGCAAGGTGCTGCCGCGATTGGAAAGGGCCTCGGCATAGTCCGGCCGCAGTTTGAGCGCGCGGTCATAGCTCGCCAGCGCCTCCTCGAACCGCTTGAGCTCATGCAAGGTGCTGCCGCGATTGGAAAGCGCCTCGGCATAGTCCGGGCGCAGTTTGAGCGCGCGATCGTAGCTTGCCAGCGCCTCCTCGAACCGCTCCAGCTCATGCAAGGTGTTGCCGCGATTGGAAAGGGCCTCGGCATAGTCCGGCCGCAGTTTGAGCGCGCGGTCACAGCTCGCCAGCGCCTCCTCGAACCGCTTCATCGCCCGCAAGGTGTTGCCGCGATTGGAAAGGGCCTCGGCATAGTCCAGCCGGAGTTTGAGCGCGCGGTCATAGCTCGCCAATGCTTCCTCGAACCGCTTCAGCTCATGCAAGATGTTACCGCGATTGGAAAGCGCCTCGGCACAGTCTGGCCGCAGTTTGAGCGCGCGGTCATAGCTCGCCAACGCCTGCTCGAACCGCTTCAGCTCATGCAAGGCGTTGCCGCGATTGGCAAGCGCCTCGGCATAGCCCGGCCGCAGTTTGAGCGCGCGATCGTAGCTCGCCAGCGCCTCCTCGAACCGCTTCATCGCCTGCAGGGTGTTGCCGCGATTCAAAAGTGCCTCGGCATAGTCCGGCCGCAGTTTGAGCAACCGGTCATAGCTCGCCAGCGCCTCCTCGAACCGCTTGAGCTCATCCAAGGTGTTGCCGCGATTGAAAAGCGCCACGGCATGGTCCGGCCGCAGTTTGAGCAACCGGTCATAGCTCGCCAGCGCCTCCTCGAACCGCTTCAACTCATACAAGGTGTTGCCGCGATTCAAAAGCGGTTCGGCATACTCAGGCCGCAGTTTGAGCAACCGGTCATAGCTCGCCAGCGCCTCCTCGAACCGCTTCACCTCATGCAAGGTGTTGCCGCGATTCAAAAACGCCTCGGCATAGTCCGGCCGCAGTTCGATCGCGCGGTCATAGCTCGCCAGCGCCTCCTCGAACCGCTTGAGCTCATGCAAGGTGTTAGCGCGATTGAACGGCGCCTCGGCATAGTCCGGCCGCAATTCGACGACGCGGTCATAGCTCGCCAGCGCCTCCTCGAACCGCTTGAGCTCATGCAAGATGTTACCGCGATTGAAAAGCGCGTCGGCATAGTCCGGCCGCAGTTCGATCGCGCGATCATAGCTCGCCAGCGCCGTGTGTTGCTTGCCCAGGCTTGATTGTACGATAGCGAGAAGAAAAAGCACATCCACAAGATCGCGTTTGTTGTTTATTATTTGTTCGCATATCCGCTCTGCCTCAACGAACCTCCCAGCTTTGTACGCAGAAAGAGCGCGGCTGTATGCGGGGTTGGTCATTCGCGCCACAAGATAAACTGTCAATCGCTCTTAATTGTTGACTCGGTTGACGTTCGCACAGATGCTCCCTCGACGCAACGAGGTCCCGCCTTGGATGGACTTGGATCGTTCATTGTGAGACAGCCAGTTCGGCGTTCCACCTCTCTAGTCCAGTGACTTCGTCCTTATGCTGTCCTATTTGTATGCCGAGTTGAATGCTCAATGCGAACGGAGTTGTTTCCGGTCGACATTGGTTGTGGGGATTGGGTATGACGGCGCCGCTTAGCTCCGGTTCTTCATTCATTAGCGCTCGGGGAGCGCCATGACCTTACCTCCCGCAACGAATGATGAACAGCTGTGCGTTGATGTCGAAGAGACCTTTCAGATCGCCCGGGGTCTGCACAACGACGGCAAATTATGCGAGGCTGAGAGGCTTTATCAATCCATCCTGTCGGAGCGACCGAGCCATTTGGGCTCGCTTTTTTTCCTGGGCCTCCTTTGCGCTCAGGCGAATAAAATGGACGAAGCGGTTTGTCTGTTCGGGCGGGCGGTCGCAGCGGAGCCCAAGTCAACCAGTGCCCTAGGATTATTTGGTCTCGCGCTTGCGGCGCTCGATCGCCATGATGAAGCCCTGGCTTCCTACCAGAAGGCATTGTCGATCGATCCGGAATCCGCCGTGCTGCACGACGTGCTTGGCACGGCGCTTCACAAGTGCGGGCGGATCGAGCAGGCGATTTTTCACCTCGAACGCGCCACCGCGATCAAGCCTGACTTTGCGTCAGCGCACTTCACCTTGGCCTACATTCTCCAAGACCTTGGTCGCCTTAGCGAAGCGATCACGCACTACGAGAAGGTTCTAGCGGTTCAGCCAGATAATCACCGAGCCCACAACAACCTCGCCACTATTTTTAACATTCTCGGTCGTATCGAGGACGCTGGCCGCGCCTATGAAAAAGCATTGCAGCTTGCGCCACGTGAGACGACCATCCACCTCAACCTGGCCTATGTGCGGCGCTTCACGCCCGGCGATTCGCGCCTCGCGGCATTGGAAAAGCTGGCTGAGGACATGGCGGCTTTGGACCCGAATAACCAGATCTCATTACATTTCGCATTGGGTCAAGCTTTCGGTGATCTTGGCCAGTATGAACGATCGTTCCGCCATTTGCGCGAAGCAAACTCGCTCAAGCGCGCGCAGCTTGCCTACGACGAGAAGGAGCTGCAGAGCCACTTGGAGCTCGTTCGGGCGACCTTTACGCCCGAGCTGATGCAGCAGAAATCCGGCGGCGGATGCTATTCACGAACGCCGGTGTTTGTCATCGGCATGCCGCGTTCGGGCACAACGCTAGTCGAGCAGATCCTGGCAAGCCATTCCAAGGTCTATGGAGCCGGAGAGATCGAAACTTTCGATCAGGTGATCGCGAAATTCAGGTCCGAGAATGGCATTGCCGCAGAGTTTCCGGGCATGGTTTCGGCAATGTCATTGGAGGCCCTGTCTCACCTCGGCTCTCACTACGTCGAATTGACCAAATCGGCCGCCCCGGCGGGGGAGCGGATCGTCGACAAGCTGATGCGAAACTTCAAAAATGTCGGCCTTATCCATCTTGCGTTGCCAAATGCCCGAATAATCCACATCCGCCGCGATCCGCTCGACACCTGCTTTTCCTGCTTCGCTTTGCTGTTCGCCGATCAGCCATTCACCTACGACCTTGGCGAACTCGGCCGTTACTACCGCGGTTACGCAACCTTGATGGAATATTGGCGCAGCGTGTTGCCGTATGGGGTGATGATCGAAGTTCAATACGAAGATCTGGTTGCCCATCTCGATCGGCAGGCGCGCATCATCGTCGATCACTGCGGTCTGGAGTGGGAGGATGCCTGTCTTAACTTCCACAAGACCCAGCGGCAGGTAAACACGGCGAGCTCGGTCCAGGTCCGCCGGCCTATCTATCGGACCTCGGTCGGGCGCTGGCGTGCCTATGAGAACTTTCTCCAGCCATTGATGGAGGCTTTGCGGGGGCCTGGCGGCACCGCGGCGGTCAGCGCGACGCGCCTGATATGAAGGAGGAAGTCCTGCTCGCCACGCCTCCTGTAGAGACCATCGCAAATTCTGGCCAACTCAAATCGGATGCGCAAATTCGTCTAGCCTGATGCCGGACAGCTCGTGCTGCCTACGAACTCACACATATGAAGGCGACAATCGGATGTTCGCGTAGACTGGTCAATTTTGTTTCCTGTACGAGCATGGTTCGAGCACCTGGATGGCACCTAGACGAAGAAACTGCTGAACCAGCGCTATCGCGCGAACCACACGGCGCATCATGCAGATGATGCTGGACTCGGCTTGTTCAAATCCGGCTTCCTCGGATGGCCTAGCGAGTGCGCAGGAACGTGTGGTTCACTGATGAGGTCGGACGAAGTCGTGGAGGGCGGCACGCACCCGCGCGATGACGCTATCCCACGCGTGTGTTTCATCCTGCCGAAATAGGCGGATAGTCGGGTACCACGGGCTGTCTTCGCGATCGAGCAGCCAACGCCAGTCGGCGTTGAACGGTAACATCAC
>JASHYD010000146.1 GCA_030043175.1 Xanthobacteraceae bacterium
ACGCGCTGCTGGAACCGGCACGGCCTGGCCCATCATCGTGCCGCTCGCGACGCCGCCGGACGAGAGGAACAGTCCGCCGCCGAGACGCCGCTCGGATCGCAGACATGCTGCGATGTCCTGCGGACGGTTACTACCGTTCGGTGCAGTCGAACGGGGGAATTTGCAAGGACGAACCGGTCCCGGAAATCAACTGCCGCCCCGCGTGCGTGCATTTCGACGCGCGCATATTCGCCATGCGGGGCGACCCGCTCTTGCTCTATACGCTCACCAGGCGCGTTACCGTCACGCTGAGACCCGGCAAGCACCAGAAACGCTTGCTCGCCGGGGGCAGGCCGAAGCGAGCCGAGCCGATTGCCCACAAGAGAAAGTGGTTCTTTAACCTCGTTGAGATGGAATTCAAAGCCTTCGGCCCGGTCCTTGGACTGGACGTCGGAGAAAACAACCTCGCTGCCACGGGCAGGATTTGGGGCGGTGGGAAGCTTCGTCACGAATGCGATTGCTATCTTGCCGTGCGACGCCGTCTTCAGTCCAACGGCTGCAGAACCGCCAAACCGCTTCTGCGGAAGATCTCTGGCAAGGAGCGGCGACACATGCGTCACGTCAACCACGTCACGAGCAAAAAAGCCGCTGCCGAGGCCGAGCGCTTCGGCAGGCGGGCTATCGCGATAAAAGACCTCACCCTCATTCGCAAGCGCATCACGGCGCGTCTGCGCGCGAGGTCGAGGCTGCATCGCTGGGCGTTCCGCCAACTGCAGGAGTTCGTGGCCTACAAGGCCGCGGATGCCGGCATTGCAACGCAGTTCACTGTTCCGGCCTACACCAGCAAAGTTTGCTCCGAATGTGGTCAAATCGGATCGCGGGTGAAGGAGTGCGTTACCTGCAACTGTGGGCGCCGCCCGCACAGCGACGTCAATGCCGCGTCGAACCATGCCCTGCTTGGCAAGACAGCTCTTTCGCCAAGGGCCGATGTAAACCGGCCCTATGTTGAGGAGGCTGGCCATGTCGGTCTCTGACAATCAGGTTTCTCCGACTGGGGAGCAAAAACCCCCATTTCAAGGGGGGCTTGTTTACCCGAACCGATAGCCCAGGCCGCGCAGCGTCTTGATCGAATCACGTCCTAACTTTCGGCGAAGGCGCGCCACATAGACCTCGATCGTGTTGGGGTCCCGATCGCTGTCCGCAGCATACAGATGCTCAAGCAATTGCGATTGCGAGATGACCCGACCCTGTCGATGCATGAAATAGTTGAGAATGCGAAATTCCTGCGCTGTCAGTTCAATCGGCATACCAGCGATGGTTACGCTCCCTGAAGCGGGCGAAAGCTCGATATTCTTGTAGACAAGAGTAGGCGCGGGCCTTCCAGCCGCCCGGCGGATCAGCGCAC
Source organism: Xanthobacteraceae bacterium (assembly GCA_030043175.1). The sequence continues at coordinate 1,385 of JASHYD010000146.1, forward strand.
GTAACCGCGCGACGATCTCTTGAATGTGAGAAGGCTTCGCGATGTAGTCGTCAGCCCCGGCATTGAGCCCCTCGACCTTTTCGGACCAGCTCCCGCGCGCCGTGAGTATCAACACCGGCATCGCGCATCCGATTGCCCGCCAGCGCTTGAGAACATCCACGCCCTGCATGCCCGGAAGTCCGAGATCTAAGATCACGGCATCGAAATTCTCCGAGATCCCAAGGCTGTAGCCCGCTTCTCCGTCTGCCGCATGATCGACAACGAAGCCTTCGGTTCGTAACCCCTCGGCCATGCGTCGGGCGAGATCAAGATTGTCCTCGATCAACAGAATACGTATGGCGACCTCCCAAGCCATCGGGATCAATGCAGCGGGAGCCGAAGGCTCCGCCTGGACCCGACGGTCGATTTGCTTTCAGCTTGCTGTCAGGTTTTAGTGGCACAGTTACTCGCGCAAGCCTTCGCGACTTATCCCAATAAGGACTTTGCGGAGAGACAGCAATGACAACCAAAGGGCTAGTTCTCGCTAACATCCTTGTTTGCGTGGCCACGATCTCCGCGCAGGCGCACCACGCGTTTGCAAGGTTCGATTCCGAGAGGGAGGTAACCTTGCAGGGGACCGTCAAGGAGTTCCAGTGGACGAGCCCTCATGCGTGGATCATGTTGACGGTTGACAGAAAAGGGCGTCCGGAGGAGTGGACGATTGAGATGAACGGATCGAGCGGCTTGGCGCGCGAGGGTTGGCAGCCAAGGACGCTCAGTCCAGGGATGGCCGTTACCGCGACGGTCCATCCGCTACGCGATGGGACCAACGGCGGCCAATTTCTTAAAATCACGCTTCCGGATGGAACGGTATTCGGACGAGCCCGAGCCCTGCCAAATAATTGATCTGGGATTCCAAAAGTCGTCTTCAGGCCTCATGTTCGGACTTCTAAAATAAGTTGAGAATGTAGGAAAATTTTCCAAAAGTAGAATTTTATACATCCAAAGTGGGAAGACCAACGCGAGCTACAACTTTCGCTAGCAAAACCTGGGCCGGCGGGAACCATTTTTCCAAGTTCCGAGTTTTTCCATTCGCGTGGTCGCGTTCTTCAAGGAGATTAGGTCATGAAAATCGCCAGTTTTGCGGCGTTGGGACTTCTCGCCCTAACGGCACCCGCGTTTGCCCATCACCCATTCGCGTCCGAATTCGACGTCAGTGCACCCGTAAATCTGACCGGGAAGGTGACGAAGGTCGACTGGAACGAGCCTCATGTCGTCTTCCACGTTGCTGTCCAGGATCCTAGCGGACAGACGAGGGATTGGAGCCTCGAAGCGGCAAGTCCTGCCATGCTCGAGAAAAAAGGGTGGACCAAGACGATGCTGAAAGAGGGCGACCAGATCACCGTGCGCGGATATCGCGCCAAGTCGGAGCCGTTCACTGGGGCTGCGCGCTCGGTCGAACTTCCGGGTGGCAAGAAAATGCCGTCAGGCGATGATAACGACGGCGGTCCGAAAATTTAGTGCTTGCTCATTAGTTCAGCCAACGGTTTGGGCGCTCTCCGGCGCAATCCCATCCCCGTCACGGCGAGGAGAGAGGTGAGAAGGCCGGAGGCGGCCCACAGAACTTTGGTGAACCATCCGCCGGCCGCGCCTGAGTGAATGGCGTACAACCCCCGGAAGATCGCTTCGTTGGTAAAAGCAGTCCCGACAAGGCTGTGCACGAACGAAGGAAACGCGAAACAGGCCCCGGTTGCGCCCCACACAGCCGCGAAGATGATCATCCACACGCCGGTGCGGCGATGGAGCTTGCGCGCTCGGTCCGCGAGATCGGTTGCCGGCCGCGTGGACAGGAAGCGAGATCGCTTGAGATTGCCAACCCACAGGAATGTGCCGCTGAGCGACAGCAGCACCATCGCCAGAGAACCGATTCCATTGGCGACACGGCCCCACTGCCCGCCCAAAAGATTGGTATGGGCATCCCGCAGAAAGCCGAGAGCCTGCAGGCTGAATGGTTGTGCGTCGCCGAGGTCAGCCCCGCTGTAGGGATTGAACAACCGGCGTCGCAATCCGCCTTCTCCCTCCAGCCAGAGCTCTGCAATGACGTCAGCCGAGACCTTCCGGT
>JASHYD010001427.1 GCA_030043175.1 Xanthobacteraceae bacterium
CCTTCGATATCAAGCTCGACAGGGGTCGATAGGTGGCTCAACGAAAATGACGGGTTGGGTGGAAGACTGGCTGCGATTTTCTGCGCTTCGGCGATGCCAAGGTCGTTATAGGCCGCTTGCAACCCCTTATTGTTCAAGAGAGCAATCTGCACGGCCGCATCGGCAAACACTACGGATGTAAGCCGGCGCTGCGTTTCTGCGCGCGCCATCGCGGAGGCCGCTTCCGTGTCGATTTTGCGTGCTTCGGCCTTGACCTCGGGCCTCGCAAGGTCCGTCACCAGTCCCATCCCGCCATCCGCAGAAAAGGACGCGCAGCCCGCCACAAGGCTCGCCGCAATAACCGGCAGCAGAACGCTGGCACCGGACCTCACGGCTGACTCCTCGCGTCCGGCGACGGTGACGGCGCAACGTCGCGGTTGAGGCCGGGCCACGGCTGCGGTTCCGCGGGTTGCCACTCCGGAGTCGCCGGAACTGCGGAGCGATACCGCATGACCGGGACTCGCGCATCCGGATTAGCCGCGGCGACGGACGCCGCGGGGGGCGGCAGTGCCGTACATCCCGCGCAGCCAAAGAGAAGGCCCAGCGCCACCCCATGCGGGATGATCGCCGCAGACCATCGATGTCTAAGCATAACCCTCGGCACCTCTTGCGTGAATCAGGAGAGAGTGCCGCGAACCGCGGACACACACGACTCCGATCAGCGCAGAGGTCTTGGCGGGCGATCGAGACGGCCGGGGGGGAGGCCGGGCCCCTTATCAACGAGGCCGGCCACGAACGTTTCGCCAGCCGTCCAGTCGGTCAGGACGCCGACTACGGGAGAAATGACACCGACAAAGTAAGCGTGCAGGGCGCAGCAAGCATCGGCAGGATTTCCGCCGTGGTCGGGATGATGGTGCTCATGCGTCTGTCCCGTGCTGCCATGGTGCGCATGGTCGGGAGAGAGAGAGGCGAGTGCGGTCGCTTCCGCATTCGCCCGCTGGGACGATACAACTCCGGCGAACTGGGCGACCATAAAAAGGGCGACCAGGAGCCGAACAAACGGGCGCATCGTCCGCAACCAAATCATCGTTGATCTCACAATGCATATTGCTACGATCGATGCCGGTTCGTCAATGGAGCAAATCCCACAAGGAACTGCAGGCACCTGCCCCCGACGATCACCAGCCTAGCAATTTGTATCGCTGCGGTAAGAAATCATCGGACAGTCTCATTTCCCAACGCGGCCGAAATCAGGATTACTGATCTCGTTAGTATCCGTCGCACGCCCAAGGTCGATTCGCGCAAATACCTTGGGGCAGTATACCTTGGCACCTTTGCCGCGGTGGGCGTTTGCCTCTAGTTCCGACACCTGTATCTCATTTATATTGACACTGTGGGTTCACATCCGCTGCGTACTTCGTGCTGGCGCGCTTCATCCTCCGTTGGGTGCCGGAGCTTCCTGCATCTTAGCGCCTTCGTGCCGGCCGCGCCTTCGCGGAAGGCCACTTTTATAGCGTCGATTTGGAGAAGGAAGCCCGACGCACTGCCGAGCAGCCCCGGCAACAAGTCCGTCGTCGGTACGGAGGTTGTTGGAGGCTGAGAATGGTCTCATCGTTTGAGTGCGGCCGTCGACACACCTTCGACGGATTTAACGTCAACGCTTTTTGGAAACTACTATGCACCTCGGAGTGAGCGAGTGACCCCTGGTTTGCAAGAGAATTCGAAGCTGCTCCGGGTACGACAAATTCGCGGTCAAGTTGAAGCCGTAGAGCCGGCTCTCGAAAATGAAATTGGCTTCTCTGAGGTGCTGGAGCTAATTGCTGGAGCCCGCGGTGTTCTCAACAGCCTGCTGGCAGAGCTTCTAGACGACGACATCCGGACATATATCGCGGATCCGTCCAGAACCGAGCAGGCCTATGCCGCTGCTGAGTTAGTGGATATAATCCGCTCGTATGTGAGATAAGTAATGGTTGGCATGACGGAGATAGCTTCTTTTGAGCCTGATGTTTGACCACATGCGATCTGCCTGACCGCAATGCCGCTGAGCGCGCGCTGAGAGGAGCTGATCTGGCAGAAACAGACCGGCAAGGCAAGTCGGGCTGACGACCAAGACATTTGTCCTCAACAGCTGCGCGTGATCGGGCGTTACAAGCTAACCGACGGCGGCAAGGCGATCGACATCTCAATCCACGTGGCGCAACCAAACGCGTTCACGACGCCATGAATGCGAAGCATCGATTCGGGCGATGGCGTCGCTTTGTTGACATTGAACCGGCCCCGTCAGCTCAATGCGCTTAATTACGCGCTGATCGACCAACTGATGTCCTTGCTCGATGCAATCGAGACGATCCCCACACCAAAGCCTTGGTGCTAACCGGTGCGGGGGACAAGGCCTTTTCGGCCGGTGCGGACATTAAGCAGTTTTCGCAAACGATCGAACAAGGGCCTGACATCGCGTTGAAGCTCTTCGTCAAGCTCGGACAGGCCATGATGGCACGCCTGGAGGCCTTTCCCAAACCTGTGATCGCCGCGGTGAACGGATTGGCTTTCGGAGGGGGCTGCGAGATAACGGAGGCAGTGCATCTGGCTATCGCCAGCGAAAACGCCTTCTTCGCCAAGCCCGAAATCAGCATCGGCATTCCACCCACATTTGGCGGCACACAGCGAATGCCGCGCCTCGCCGGCAGAAAGCGCGCACTTGAATATCTTTTAACCGGCGAGCGATTCTATCCTCAACGTGCCTATGAGATCGGCCTGATAAACCAGGCGGTCCCCAAGGATCGGCTATTGGCCGCTTCCTCCGAACTTGCACATCGGATCAGGCGTCACTGCCCGCTCACAACGGCTCGTATTATTTCGGCCGTAACGCGGGGCTTGAACACCTCCATCGCGGAGGGCCTTGCGATCGAAGGCGAGCAATTCGCGCGCATGGCGGCCACCCAAGATACACGGAAGGCACTCGACGCGTGGCTCTCTCATCACGCTCCCGTGGCCGGCCGACGGCAAAATGCAAACCTATCTTGCTATGGAGAGATCACTACGAGTCGCGCCTCGATGGGCTCGACGGATTCATCTCGATCGAGCGGTTCCAGAGGTCAGCGATCCCTCCAGTCGCGCTGTCGTTTTGGCGCGACGAAGCTGTGGTGGATTATTGGCGCAACGCTTCAATCCACCGCACGGTGCAGACCGCCAGTCGTCGCGACGTCTTTCGCGACAATCGTCGGTCGTCGCAAAGGTTATTCGCGACTACACAAGGCTCGACAGGGCACACCTGTCAAGGGCCTACGCGGAGGAACGTTGCCAGCCGATGTAATGCGGTTGCTGCTACGTCGTGCCGGTGGCACCGGTGCGACGGCAGCACCGCCGCCCGCCCCCCGAAGGGAGGCAAATGCCACGGCGGTATTACACACTTGCACTCCCTCTCGTGCGCTGTTTGTTGCTGTGCTCACTCTGCAGACCTAACTGGCGCCATCGTGGGTTGACCTTTAGGCAGTGAGCGACGAGGTTGTATGAACTGTGCGCGCGCCCGCCGGACGACTTCGCGAATTAGATCGTTTCACCCCTGACTCTGGTCAGGCTTGGGTGCGGCTTGGCCTTGTCCTGCTGATTGCCTCGATTGGTGCCGTCGGCATGTGGTCGGTTGTTGTCGCGCTGCCGGTGGTGCAGGCGGAATTTGCGGCAACCAGGGGTGCAGTGTCGCTGGCCTTCACGATGACCATGATGGGATTTGGCCTCGGCGGCGTCGTAACCGGCAGGATCACAGACCGTTTTGGCATCGTAGCAGCCATCGGCTTGAGCATCGTCTTCCTCGGGCTGTCGTACATGGCAGCTGGCCTTTCCGCAACGCTGTGGCAGTTCATCACTATCTCTTTCCTGATGGGCCTCGGCACCTCAGCGACATTTGCGCCGCTGATGGCGGAGGTCTCCCATTGGTTCGAGCGCTACCGTGGACTCGCGGTGACGATTGTCGCGAGCGGCAATTACGTTGCCGGTACACTATGGCCGCCACTGGTCAATTGGGGAATTGCGGCCGTGGGCTGGCGCGTCACCCATATCGCCATCGGGCTCTTTTGCGTGATAACAATGGCGCTCCTTCTGCTCCTCCTGCGGGCGCAGATCGGCGAAAAAAAGGTGCGCGACCTTGCCAACGCGCCGGCGCCACGGATCTATTTCAACCTCTCGACCGATGCTGTCACGGTGCTGCTCTGCATCGCCAGTTTCTCCTGCTGCGTCGCGATGGCCATGCCCCAGGTCCACATCGTCGCCTATTGCGGCGATCTCGGCTATGGCGTCGCGCGCGGCGCCGAGATGCTGTCGCTGATGATGGGCTTTGGCGTCGTCAGCCGCATCGGCTCCGGCTTTCTCGCCGACAGGATCGGCGGCGTCCGCACCCTCCTGATCGGCTCGGTCGCGCAGGGCTTTGCTCTTCTGTTCTACCTGTTCCTCGATAGCCTGACCTCGCTCTATCTGATTTCGGCCATGTTCGGCCTATTCCAAGGCGGCATCGTGCCTAGCTATGCCCTCATCGTGCGCGAGGCGATGCCGGCGGCCGAAGCCGCAACGCGCGTCGGCATCGTCATCTTCGCTTCCGTGCTCGGGATGTCGTTCGGCGGCTGGGTCTCCGGCGTGATCTTTGATGCCACCGGCTCCTATACCGCTGCCTTCGCCAACGGCCTCGCCTGGAACGCGCTCAACGTTGCGATCACAATGACGCTATTGGTGCGCGCGCGGGCACGTTTGGCGCTGG
>JASHYD010001428.1 GCA_030043175.1 Xanthobacteraceae bacterium
GAGGCGTAATTCAAGATTGTCAGCTCCTGTAGGAGGATGAGACCAATAGACGGGTGACGATGCAGCCTTCGGGTTGGTCGGAAGGTGACCCATCTCGGACATCAGCGGCCTGACGATTTTGCAATGCACGCATTTCGTCACGACGAAGTGTTAACCCCGGCTCGCGCGATTTCAAGACGGCAGCGACCACGCCAGGCTAGATGAATGGTAATGATATGCTGTCCTCCCCCTATTGCCTGTCATACACCCCAACGGTGTGGTACGGTTGATTATTTGCGCCGACGTCTTCGGTGGTAATGGTAAGAGTTTTTCCGGGAACAACTACTATTTGCCCGACCCCCACTGCTTTACCCTGTTTGAAACGAACGAGATTTATGGTGTTGCCGATCCGTGTATAAGTGGTTGAATCATAATCCTGGCTACCAGTCGCTTGGTGAGGCATTCCATCGTAGATGTGCCTTAATACGACTTTGAACGCACGACCTTGAGCATCTACGCCTTCGACGGTGTCGATAAAATTTTGCCCTTCCCCTGACCAGGTTAAAGTCAAACTTTTGAAGAGCGGGGCGGTAGACATTGATTTCTCAAGGTTCAGCTTCCACGACCCGATCAGCGGATCGACGCCTTGCCCGAATGCCGGCATCGTCAAGCCAACCGCAATGATGATGCTTAGACATGACTGTTTCATTGTTTTCACTCCATACATATGCAATCGCCCGCCCTGAAGCGCGGCCGATCAAACATAAATTTTAGGTCAATTGCCCGCCGCAGGCACCTCCGGCCGCCTTTCAATTCACGGGCTTTCGGCACGCCCGATGGTAGCTCAATGAAACGCTTATACCAGAAAGAAACAGAAACTTACCTTCGAGCAATCAGTATAACGCCCCACATTAACAATTTACGTTAGCTCTACGAGAAGGTCAATACGATACCCAACAATACACGTCTACGATGCGCCAGATTGAAAATTCCCCCGAGCATGTTGCCTGTCGCCAAGCAGAAAGTTTTCCGATTCTTTTCTTTGCTCGCAAGTCCGACGACAGTCCGGAATTGGCCGGAAGCCGGAGTGACGACCCTTCGTCTTGGCGCATCTGCAGTTGAGGTAACTTCGGACGTGCCAGTCACGGAGTCTGATTGGCCCCGCATGACCCATAACGGAAGTCGCGGGACCAAGTAGCTTTATCCCGCGCTACTGGGCTTTTATGTTGGCCGCCCGGATCACCTTGCGCCATTTCTCGGTGTCATCAGAGATGAGCATCCCGAAATCACGAGGCGAAAGCGCAAGCGTCGTTGCGCCCAGATTGGAAAGTCGCGCAATCAATTTGGGATCGGCGAGAGCAGCATTAATCTCCTTGTTCAGATTGCTGATGACCTCGGCTGGCGTGTTCTTCGGTGCGCCAACACCATACCAAGTGCTTGCCTCGTAGCCCCGGACAAATTCGCTCAAGGCCGGAATATCCATTAGCGCCTCCGAGCGATTTGCGGTGGTTACGGCGAGTGCCCGCAGCTTCCCAGCTCTGATCTGCTCGATCGAGGCTGGCATGGTGCCGAACATGACCTGCACCTGCCCGGCGATCAGATCGGCAATTGCCGGAGCAGCCCCACGGTATGGTACATGAATCATATTGACGCCGGCCATCGTTTTGAACAGCTCGCCCGCCAGATGGTCCGGCGTTCCAATGCCGCCCGACCCCATGTTCAGCTTATCGGGATTGCCCTTGGCATAGGCAACAAATTCGGGGACCGTCTTGACTGGAACTGACTGATTCACTTCCAAGACGGCAGGTATGAGGCTAATGGTTGCGACGGGTGCAATGTCACGAACGTAATTGTACTTGAGATCAGGATATAGGTAGTCACTATAGGCGTCGTTTGTGGCGGTGAGGAGAAGCGTATATCCGTCCGATGGCGCGCGCACGACGAAGTCCACTGCAATTGTGCCGCCAGCGCCTGCCCGGTTCTCGACAATAAATGACTGCTTAAGCCGTTCCGATAGCCATTGCCCGATCAGGCGCGCGACGATATCGGTTGTGCCGCCGGCAGGATAGCCGGCTATAATACGCACTGGCTTCCCCGGATAGCTTTGCGCCCTTGCGGTGCGTGGCGTAGCCGGCAGAACGACGGCGCCTGCTGCCAAATGCAGAAAACGACGACGTGAGAAATGATTCATGGCAAGCGCTCCCCGTGATAGCAGAGAAGTTCGTTGATAATTCTTGCCGGCACTGTCGGCTCTTGACCTAGTCTGTGTGAATAGGAAATCTCATTTGGTCCTAACGCCGAGCGGGAGGAGGAGAGTTGAGGCAACAATCAGCGATATATACGTTGTAATTGCCGTTCCGCGATCTTCATCGCACCCTTGGCGTCCTCGCGCCCGGTGCAAAAGCTCGCGAACATGTCGAGCACCACGTAATCAGCCATCGCTGCTGCCGCCTTCTCCCCTAGGGTGCCTAAGCCGGCCTCCGTGAGCGAGCGCTTGGCAAGATCGCGGAACGCAATCCGCTTCGGATCGTTCCAAAATGAGTTTGTATCATAAGCGTTGAGGCTGGGGATGAGATAACCCTGCGCAGCTTCAACCCAACTGTTGTACTGGTCGGCCTCCATCATGAACGCCATGAGCGCTTTGCAAGCCTGCGGATATTTCGTATAAGTCATTGCGAATAGCGGCAACGGGTTACCCAACTCGGTCGGCCTGCCGACTGGTCCAATCGGGTAAGGGCCAAATTCGATGTCCTCTGCGATCTCTCTCTTGGTCCGGTCCGCAGCAGCGGCGAGGTAGATGGAGATAGTGTTAGAGGTCCAATGGATTTCATTGCCAAGGAAGGCCTTGTTGTTAGATGCGTCATTCCACGAAGCGACGCCAGGTGTCATGTTTTCATAGAGTTGCTTGGCATAATTCAAAGCCTTCTCAGTCTCCCGCGAGTCAATAATCACTCTGTCACTCATATCCACCGTATAGCCGTCGTGAGCCCACAGACACCAGTGCACCCAGGAATTGCCGTCCCCTGGGGCATGGCCGAGTGCGAAGCCCCCAGGCCTGTTGTTCTTCTTTGTCGCCTTCGCGTATTCCAGGAATTCGTCCGTTGTTGCGGGGACTCTGGAGAAACCTGCCTGTTTCAGCGACGACTTGCGATAATTCATAACATTGCCGGCGTACGCGACTGAAAGACCAATCCACTTGTCACCCTTGCCTTTTAAAAAAGCGATGGCGCTTGGGACCCAGCCGCCATATTTCTTGCCGAGATACTCGGCGACGTCGGATACATCCACGCATTTCTGTGGAAACAGGTGCGGAAGCGAAGAGTAGCCCCAAAACAAGTCCGGGCCTGCGCCCGTGTTGGCCGCAACCAGTGCCTTCGGTTGCACATCGTCGTCGGACTCACGGGTAATGTTGACCTTGACGCCGGTAGCTTTTGTGAACGCGTTCATCACCGCCACGCATCCATCGTCCTCTTCACGAACGAAATATTTCCACCGTAACAATGAGAGCTGTGCGCCCTTTTCAGGCCTCCAGGGCACCGTTTGCGCCCATGCTGTGGCCCATTCCAGCAAGGCCGGCCCGGTGAGTGCGCCAGCGGTCGCTAGTGCCGTGCCGCCATTGACGAGCGCACGCCGAGTAAGATTGGTTTTCATGATGTTCCCCGACATAAATAAATCCGTCCGCGAGGACGCCTCGCAGGAATTAAATTTGAGAAGATCGCCAGCCGTAGGCACTGAGGCTGCCCTATATTCGCAGGACCTCGGCACATCCGGCTGGCAGCTCAAAGACGAAATCTAGTCGGCACCCTCTGCCTGACAGCTAAAGTGCAACTTACATCGAGCAATCAGTATTGCGCTCCACGCTAACAAGTTAACGTTGACGCTACGAGAGGGTCAATGCAATACCCAACAATACACGTCTGCGATGTGTCCGTTTGAAAATTCACCAAAAACGTTGCCTGCCCCAACTGGCAAGTCCTTTGACCAACCTTCTTTGCTCGCAAGTCCCGACGATAGTCCGGAATTGGCCCCTGGCTGACCCCATCCGGCCGTCCCGGCGCGGGTCGCTGAGGTACACCGGCCGTGCGCGAGGCAGGCCGCCGACGTGGTCGGCGCTCCCGCTTATGACCCGTTGCAGAAGTCGACCTATCTCGCCTCCGGCAAACGGGTTGCAATATCGTTTCGATACATCCTGACTGATCCTCGCCAATTCGATATCCTGCGCATATTGTGAGCTCGTGGAAAGATCGGATGCAATCTGATCGGGCGAAACGGTGCGAGTTCATTGCAATGCTCGCCAGCGCGGCGACCGTGGCCACTTACCGCGCTGCCGACCATCGATAAAGCGGTGTTCTGAATGCGGCGCTGGTTCCTCAGCTTTGGCGCGCTCATGCTTATGGCGGGGATTGTCGCAGCCGTGGCCGCCTCGTATCAGGAACAATGGGTTAAACAACGCGTCTATTGGCTCATCGACGTGCGCGGTTATGTGCTTACCGAGGCGCGAGAGCGCGCGCT
>JASHYD010001429.1 GCA_030043175.1 Xanthobacteraceae bacterium
AGGCTATTGATCGAAAAGGGCGCAAATTTCGCGATTTTTTCAGAAATGACATTGATTTTATTGCAGAATTACTCGGATTTTGATTCCGCCATTCCCAGGTTCGGATCCTGGCGCCCCAGCCAGTCAAGCTGCTGAAACATAAAGATTATCTTTCCTTGGCGGCTAGATCTACTTCCGTCATTCCGAAATTCGGTGTGCGCTTCATTCTGAAATTCTGTTCCCTGAGCGTTCGATAAGCTTGCGGTGCGCAGGCCGTTTCCGTGTCGCCGCGAGGGCCCGTTCCATCGCGCGCTTGGCATACCCTTCATAGGCGCGTCCGTGAGCTCCGCTTCTTCGAGTTCGGTCGTGCCATCATGCCGACAGGCACCGAGCGTAAATATCGGCGGCAGCCCCGCCTCATCACGCAAGCGACGGACCAATTGGCCATGCCACTCTTCGAATAAAGCTTGGTCCGTTTTGGCTGAGCGTGTTCAGTCTTGTCCCATGTTTCATGGAGGATCATCGGGAGACGCGGCACCTTGCCAAGCACTTCGTCGGCATCATCGTAAGAACAGCGTGCCGTCCCGATCCTGCAACGGGTGAAGAACAAAGGCGCCCAGTCTTGTGGTGAAGGGTTCTGTCGCGGCCCCGATAATCCGTCCATCGAATGTAGCCGCTCTACCGCCGCTGCGTACTGCGTCATGCACGCGAAAGCGTCGGCATTGGACTTACGGGGTCGATCACGCACCTCATGCGCTTTCGCTCGCTTTGCTGCGCAGGGGGCGGGGGCGCAACTCATCTCCAGCTGCCAAGCGCCCCCTGTCGGTGACGGGTGGCCGTAACCCTGCAAGCACCATTTGGCTCACGGCCGGCCCGGTCAAAAACACGTTCAAAGCAGTTGGGCAATCATGCGCGCGGCGCGCGCGGCGCCGTTGTGCTCCACCGCCTCAAAGTGCGAGGGTCTTCGGAGCGCTTCGACCATCGCCTCTGCAATCGTTTCCGGGGTTGAAGTCGCAAATTCCATCCGATGCCCGGCGCGGTAGCGATCCAGGCGATGGGCGACGTGAAATTTCTGCTCGAAGTGATTGCGGAGCGGGAAATAGATGAAGGGGGTGCCGGCCGCCGTCAGCTCCATGCAGGTGGTCAGACCACCCTGCACCAGCGCGAGGTCGCATGCGGCGAGATGACGGTCGAGATTGGGCACGAAGGCTGCGACCTCGACGCCGGCCTGCGCGTTCAACGACTTTGGATCGATGCGGGGACCGGCGACCACGATCATGCGCAATCCCGGGATTTTTGCATTCGCCGCCGGCCAGGCCTGCAGGATGCGCTTGATCAAATGGGTGCCGACGCCGGAGCCCCCGACCGTGACGATGCAGACCTTCTCGTCTGCCGCATATCCCAGCGCCTGCCGCAATTGCGATCGACTGCCGAAAAGCCGCGGGTGCTCGCCCATCACATATCCAGCGAAATCGAAATGCTTCGGCACCCACTCGCGCATGGCCGGCAGATCCCTGCCAAAGTAGAGAGGAATGATGTCCGCCGGCTCGCCGACGAAGATCGAGCGGTCGCGCACGCTGGGATGCCGCTCGATATGCTCGATCATCTCGGCATTGTAGTCGGCCGTCAGGAACGCCTCGCGTTCGCCGCCCGAGGGCATGGGGACAAACCCGACGAAATCGGTGAACCAGACGAGGCCCGCCTTCTTTAGCTCGGGATGCTCATGCCAGTAGTGGTCGATGTCCCAGGCTTCGTCCGCAATCACGAGGTCATAGCGTTGTTCCTCGACCGCGTCTTGAAAGGTCATGAAGTTCGTGATCAGCACCTCGTCCATGCGGCGAATGGCTTGAAAGGCGTGCAGATCGTGCTCGCCGGATTCCAGCTCAATGTGTCGGGTTTCACTGGCAAGACGGCGGCTTAAGGGGTGAATGGTTTCGCCACTTGCTTGGAGCAGCCGCGTGACAGGGTCCTGCGCCAGCCAGTCGACCTCGAGGTCGGGAATGATCTTGCGCAATTCTCTGGTGACAGCGATGTCCCGGCGGGCGTGACCGAGTCCGATCGGCGAAGATAGGTAGAGAGCGCGCTTGGCACTTTGCTGCGATGGGACTGCCTTCGGCCTGGCGGACAGGCCGAGCTTTCGGTCGAGAAATTCCGCGATCAAGATGTTGCACTTGGCTGGAATGCGTCCGAGCGGATTGTGACCGCCTCCCTCGATGGTCACGAGCTCCGCACCGGTCAGCTCGGCCACGACTTGTCCGCGGGCGTAAGGCTGTATGCGATCGTTATCGCCATGTATCATCAGAAGCGGGCATTTGATCTTGCGATACATCGCCTCGCCGACGTCGAAAGCCGGCCGTGTCGTCCTTGCCTCCACCGTCCGCGCGAGGATCGGCCCCGTGGTGTCGCAGGCCCAGGCCACACCATCCTCGATCTGCTTGGTCGAATGCGGCTCGCAAAACATGTTGCCGACGAAGTGAGCTGCAAAGTCGGGGTAGTTCGAGAGCCAGTAGGCGTAATTGTATTTGCCCCAATCCTCAAACTCCGAGCGCTTGAGGTGGAAATGGCTCACGGTCATGTAGGGATAGTTGGGTCCAACGACGGCCGCTGTGCCGACCAGGATCGCGGCCTTAACCCGTTCCGCATGGTGGGCAGCGAGGATGCAGGCGATCATGCCGCCGTATGAGATGCCGACGAGCACGGCCGAACCCGTCCGTGTCGCATCCATGACGGCGAGTGCGTCGGCGACGTAATTGTCGAGCGTGTAGGCCGCGACGTCGTCCGGACGATCGGATTGGCCGTTGCCGCGGCCGTCATAGGTGAGGCAGCGAAAACGCTCGCTGAAATAGGGCAATTGCGCCTTGTAGACGCGCGAGTGAACGAGGCACCATGGCGGCACGAACACGATCGTCTCGGCGCCGCTGCCGTAGACCTCGTAATGGAGTTTGACGCCGTTTCGCTCGACAAATCCCTCTTCAATCGGCAGTTTGGCACGCATGACATCATCTCATTTGCGGTGAGCGGCTTCCATAATCCGAATGAGATCGCCAAAGCGACGGAGTGACTGCCTGATGGGAAAGCCCTTCTTCTCAAGACCCAGAAGGTACCCGCTCTCCCCGCCGAGGAAGGCGGCCCCGACCAGCGCCGCGACTTCGTCGGCCTTAAACGGACCCAGGCCACCGAACTCGCGTTCGGCGCGCCGCGCCAGTTCGACAAGAAGCTTGAACCAACCCATCAGACCGGCCTGGACCACCTTCGCGACCGGGCTATCGGCCCAACTTGCGGCAATCAACTCCTGCAGCACACGGACATAGCCGGAAGCGATGTCCTCATCGAGATAGTCGCAAGCGCGGTCCCACCGTTGGGACAGCGTCAGCGTGCTGTCATGAAACATAGCATCCTGACGATCGAGTAGTTGCGAATTCAAATGCTCGAACAGCGCCAGCACCATCCCCTGCTTGGAGCCGAAGTGATAGTGGATCTGGCTGAGCGGAACGCCGGCAGCCGCCGCGACATCCCGCGTGGAGAGTTTCGAGTAACCATTTTGCCGAAGCACTTTCTTGGCGGCCTCCAACACCACGATGGAGGTCTCCACCTTCGCCGCCAAGCTCCGCGCCATTCCTGCATCTCCAAGCAGTCCCAAGGCAGTCTCGATTTATAATTCGGTCGATCGACCGAAGTCAAGCGACATGTCAAAGCCGTTCAACAAAACGTGAGCGTCTTGACTCTGGGCGTCACTTCGACACAATTCGGACGACCGACCGAACTTGGTCGCTCGACCGAATGGCAGGGTGCAATTTCCGGTCTGACTGGATTTTCAGAAGGAGGATTGAATCATGATTGATATCGACCACGACAAGCTGAATGCCCTGGTTGGAAAGATGCTGGGTGATCTCGGCGGCGCGTTCAGCGTGCCCACGGCCGGCATCGGTTTTCGGCTCGGACTGTTCGATGCACTGCATCGCGACGGTCCGGCCAGCGTGTCCGAGCTCGCCAAGCGAACCGGCCTTTCCGAACGCTGCGTGCGCGAGTGGTCGCTGGCGCAGGCCTCCAACGGCTATATCGCCTTCGACAGGAAGGAGCAGCGGTTCAGCCTGACGCCGGAACAGGCGATGGTGTTCGCGGTGAAGGATAGTCCTGTTTATCTCGAAGGTGCATTCGACCTGGTGGGGGCGATGGTGGAAGGCCGGCCCAAGGTCGAGGCGGCGTTCAAGCATGGCAACGGCGTTGCCTGGGGTGAAAGCTCCGGCTGCCTGTTTTGCGCGGTCGGCTCATTCTTCCGGCCCGGCTATGTCAACAGCATCGTGCAGTCCTGGCTTCCCGCGCTGGAAGGCATGCCGAAGAAGCTCGACGACGGCATCAGGGTGGCGGATATCGGCTGTGGCGTCGGCTTCTCGACGCTACTGATGGCGAAGGCGTTCCCCAAGAGCTCGTTCATCGGCTACGACTTCCATGCCCCTTCGATCGAGCAGGCCAATGCGCATGCCAAGGCCCATGGGCTTGCCCATCGCGTGCGCTTTGTGACGGCGCGCGCCAAGGATATCGCCGAGCGCGACTTCGACCTCGTCACCATGTTCGACTGCCTGCACGACATGGGAGATCCCAAGGGCTGCGCCAAGCACGTGCGCGGCTTGTTGAAGCCGGGCGGTTCCTGGATGATCGTCGAGCCGATCGCTGCCGACGATCCGGCCGACAACGTCGCCAATCCGGTCAGCCGTCTCTACTACAACGCATCGACGATGATCTGCGTGCCCACCTCGCTGGCACAGGAGGTCGCTGAGGCGCTCGGCGCGCAGGCTGGCCAGGCGAAACTGACCGAGGTGCTAAAGGAGGGCGGCTTCCGTCAGGTTCGGAGAGCCACCGAGGGTCCCTTCAACATGGTGCTGGAGGCGCGGCCATAAAATCTGCTTCCGGTTTGTTGCGAGTGATTGCGCACGGCCGCGTCTGCAGGCGGACGTTGGCCATGCGCGAGAGTCGAAAATGTCTGGGTTGTCAGCGCTGAGGGCATCGTTTCCAAGAGGGTCGACGGTACCTATCGATCCGGCCGTCCCGCGTGTGGATCAAGGTCCGTAATCCGGCCAGCATCACTGCGCAGCGAGAGCGGAGCGAGAGGTGGAATTCGGTGCGTCTGCCGACCTCAAGTCTTCGGCAGCCCCGCCTTGCGCATCCCGTCAAGACGGTGCTCGACATCCTCGGGGTCTTTGTAGACGACAACACGTTTCGCACATCACTTCGGCGGCCTCGGCCCTGGCCTCCTCAAGTTGTTCCAACTGCGCACAGGCGGATGCGAGCCAAACATGGGACCATTGATCATTGGGCACACGCGCTGCGAATACACGGCACAAACGCACCGCCTCCCCATAGCGCTATGTAATGGGCCAAACCCATAAATCCGGACGAAATGATCGGTTGAAAAGGATTAAGGTGGATGCTTGACGCGTGTAGCTCGATCGCTGTTGCTGGCTCGCCCGCAGACATCAAGGCTTCGGCGTATCCGTAGTCGGTCACATAGGGATTGAGCGCGACAGCTCGCTCAAATTCGGCGATGGCCGCGTCGTGCTGGCCCTTGTAAACCAAGACAGCTCCAAGTTGGGCGCGAGCTTGTGGCAGGAGCGGGTCGAGGTGCACCGCCGTCTCCGCCAAATCAAGGGCGCGATCGAGCGCAGCGGGACTGAGACAATCGCCATCGAACGGTTCGACATAAGCGAAGGCGTGTGTCTGGGACAGCTTCGCCGCAGCGCGCGCGTAATGCGGGTCGATCGCTAAGCACTGTTCGAGCAGATGCCGCGAGTCATAGAGCGAGGCCTTGGTGCGTCAGTTCACGTGTAAGAAATAGGCTTCCGAACCGCGCAAGTAATATTCATAGGCCTCCCATGCGGCGGCAGGTTTCAATAAAGCTCTCTCAATCTCGGCGCGGTTCACATGTGCCACGAGGGTCCCAATAATGGAGCGCGCCACTTCGTCCTGGCCCGCGAAGGCGTCGTGCAGTTCCCGGTCGTACCGCTCGGCCCAACGATGGACGCCCGTGGTGGTATCGATGAGCGGCGCCGAGATGCGGAGGCGACCACCGCTACGCCGGACGCGTCCTTCGAGCACGTAGCCCAGCTCACGCCCAACTTGGCGGATATCGCCCGCAGGCTTTCCGTCCCGACCACAGCTGTCGTACGCCACCGGCGCGCAAGGGGAGATTTCGGGCCTCCAATCGCGCATGCCATCAAGTCCAAGCAACGGGACGTCCCGCCGACTTGGCCTGCACGAAGAGATAAGCTGGCCACCTCTCTCCCCCTCGTGCTTTTGAACGAAGTTGGATTCAATTGACCAAGACCATTCTGGGCGTCAACTTGTGGAGCGGTCCACCAGAGCTTGTCGGGGCTAATTCGGTGCTATTCTGTCCCGATATCTTTCCCGGCGCCCTCGCGTCGTTACCGTTCCGGTTCCCCCTCGTCCCGAACGAGGTGCTCCCCCTCCGTCCTGGCACATTTTATGGATTGTCCAGCCCATGGTTTG
Organism: Xanthobacteraceae bacterium; assembly: GCA_030043175.1. Next base: position 6,484 of record JASHYD010001429.1, read on the forward strand.
GGGCTTGACCATTCTTTTCCTTAATTTAGCAATGATTTGCCGTTCAAGGTCGTGCTAGCCGCCAAACGTTCTTACGCTCTCTACTTTTGCGCCTTTACGTGAGAAGATCGCAAGCGAGGAATAAGTGAATGCTATCCTGTCCCGAATCCGGGAATTGCAGTCTGATCTTCCTCCGAAGGCCAAGCAGATCGCCGCGCTGATCATTGCCCAACCTGAGACCGTCGTTCACATGTCGATCACGGATTTTTCCGAGGCGTGCGGCGTTAGCGAAGGCACGACGGTTTCGTTTTGCCACCGGGTCGGCGCGGGCGGGTTTCAGGAGCTGAAGATCCTGCTGGCCCAGGACCTGATCGAGCCTGTTCGTTTCATTCAGGAGGACCTTCATCGCGGCGACGATCCGGCGACCGTCACCGACCACATCTTCGCCGCTCACGCCGCGTCGCTACACGAGACACGCCGCCTCCTGTCCACGGAAGCCCTGGCTGAGGCGGTCGGATTGGTAAGGGCGGCGCAAAGGATCGAGATCTATGGTATCGGAAGTGCGGCACCGATCGCGCAGGACCTTTCATACCGCTTGCTGCAGTTGGGCCTCGTCGCCAATGCCATTGTCGATTCCCACGTCCAGGCCGTCAGCGCAGGGATGACCGGCCCGAAGGTCACGACAATCACGGTGTCTCATTCCGGGAGCACCGTTGAGACGGTGCTTGCTACACAGCTGGCCCGGAAAGCCGGCGCCCGCACGATCGGCATAACGCGGCTCGGCAAGTCGCCGCTCGCTGCCCATTGTGAGGTCATGCTCCATACCGTCGCCAACGAGACCCGCTACCGGCCGGAGGCGATGAGCAGCCGCGTGGCGCAGCTCGCTATTATTGACACATTGGTCAGCTGCTGCGCCTTGACCGATACCGAGCGCTCCGTTGACCGGCTTCAGCGCACGGCACGCATTCTTTCGCAGAAGCGATATTGATCGCTAAAGGCCAAGCCCCGCTGCAGGAGCCTCGGACTTGCAGCGGGGTCTTCGTTGGCTTTTCAGTCGATCGCGACGATTTCAGCCGTCCTGATTACCCTCACTTTGTCACGACGGTGCCTCTGAGAGGATCGAGGATGAACGGGCGGACATCTGGGCTATGGGCGAAGTCGAACATACCTTCTAGCGAGCCCGCATACCGGTCAAAGGACTCCGTACCGGGTTTCGGATGGCTTGCGTCGTCGATGCGGCCGAGATTCCAGTTGTCCTCGATGAACCGGAGGATCGACGCCTGCTCGGTCACAGTGTGATCGACGTAGTTATGTTTCGCCCAGGGCGAAATGACCAGGACCGGCATCCGCAGACCGAGGCGGCAGCGTGCGTAAGCATCGCCAGGCGAGGCTTTACCATTGCCGCAATGGAAGTCGACCGGGGTATTCGATGGGTCGTCCACGGGCGGCGCCAGATGATCATACCAACCTCCGAAATCATCATAAGTGAGGATGATCGCGGTGCTTTCCCATTCCGGCTGCTTCATGATCTCGTTGATGAGTTGAACATCACCGGCCTGCTCGGTCAACGGATCAGAAATCCCCGGATGCCCCACTTTGTACCACGCTGGCTTCACGAAGCTGACAGCAGGGAAATTTCCGGCTTTCAGGGCGGCAAGAAAATCCAATTCGTCGTACTGATGATTGGCCTGATCGGTGCTGCCAATGGCCGCTGCCGAACTGGGAGGCAGATGGTGCGGGTTGCGGGTGCTTGCATAGTATTGGAAGGGCAAGCTGGCGTCTTCGATGCCGTCGGTCACCGGTGTGTGAATGTCTACCGTGAAATTAATCGTCGGATTGGGCAGAGAGTAAGTGGTGCCGTCAATCGTATACTCGTGCATGTTATGGGCTGCCGCACAGACCGCCGGAGTTTTCGTCGAGCCATCGGGATTTAGAACGGCGGGCTGGGTCGGTTTAAAGCCACCGGCGAACCAACCCCAGGTGACGCCCCTGGCATTGAGCAGATCGCCGACGTTCCTCCCGGTCATTTCCGCTGAATAACCGCCAGGATTAAACGAAGTGACGCCCTGCTGCGTGCCAAGGTAATTGCTGCAGTCATCGAGATAAGCATCAAAAACGTCCGTGTTTGTGACGGATCCGTCGGCTGGATTTACGTAGTAGCCCAGATCGGTGCGGTTGCGGGGGGCGTCGCCGTGGAGGACGGCGCCCCAGTCATTGCCAGCGACCAAACTGTAATGGCCCGACATGCTCCCACCCATGGTCGTGTTGAAGAACGCGTCGCTCATGGCGTAGTGCTGAGCATAGTTCCACAACGCAGTGACGGTGTTGCCATCGTAATACCCCATCACCATCGAACCGTCAGGCAGGCACCCCTCGGCATTCAAGACTCCAAGGGGAAATTGATCCATGCGCCCGCCATCGGTGGCAAGCTGCTGTGGGGTATAGTCCCACATTTGACTTGGGCCCTCGTAAGAAGAAGGGAAGTTCCAGCCATTGGTGCAGGCGGCGGGAGTTTCTGCAGGCGACAAACGTATCGGGTTGGCCTGGGCTCCGGTCTGGGTCCTATTGGGGTTGTGATAGAACAGATCTGGATTCGCAAGATAGCCATTGACCTTCGGCGTGTCCGGGCGGGCATGGAACTCCGGGGCGGGAACGCCAATCCAGCTCTGTTCGCCGGGTATGTTTGCGGCCTTCGGATATGTCCCAAAATAGTTATCGAAGGTATGGTTTTCGTTGAAGATCACCACAAGGTGCTTGATTGGGGTCTGCGTCGGTGCTTCACCGGCATGGCTAACGCAGGACCACAGCGCCAGTGATGCGGCGGACGCCCGGAGAAGTGCGCGGATGTTCCGATAAATCGGCTGGCGCAACGCATGTTGATGGCCCCCGTTGCAAGGGTCTCGTCTGGTCATCATGAAGTCGTTCCTCTGAAAGCAAGTGTTATCGATATTCGTGCGGTTAGCTGACAGAGGAAATGTATCGATACTGATTAACATGAGTATGAAAATTTCATTTTATTGCACTCATTTCATGAGATTTCTTTCGTTAGGCGGTCAACTCCGCCGTGCTGGCAGCAACGACGTGGTACCGAAAACAACGACAACCGGTGCATTCAGATTTGAGGTGAAGACGCGACGCATTCCACGACGCCGAAAGTGGCTTTCTTAAAATCCCAACGTCAATTGCGGTCATTGCTGCGGAAGCTTCTGCGCCGATTGAAGCAGCTGGCGCAGCTCGGTGAAATGCGCTTCG
>JASHYD010001430.1 GCA_030043175.1 Xanthobacteraceae bacterium
TGACCATGGACGTTGACGGCAAGGGCAAGATCTGGGCCTCCGCTCCAGACGGTGTGGTGATGTTCGATCCGGTGACCGAGAAGTTCACCGACTTCAAGTCGAAGACCCCGTTCCGCAATGCCAAAGGCACCAACAGCACCTATGGCGCTGCAGGCGACCGCGACGGCAATGGCTGGTGGGCACAGATGGCCTTCGACACGGTCGGCCGGGCCGAAGTCACGACCCACACGACCTCGGAAGTCACCCTGCCCTCGCTCAAGGATGAGGTCGCCCGCCTTCCGCAAGGAGCCAAGGCGTTCTATGACAGCTTTAACCAGGTTACCAACGGCAACCCGCTGCCGTGGTCGCAAGGTCCGCGCCGGATGGGCACCGACAAGAACGCCGACGTGCTGTGGGTCGGCAATTCCTGGGGCTCCAGTCTCGCGAGGATCGACACCAAGACCTTGCAGACGACCATCATCCCGTTCCCGGATCCCTCATATCAGCCCTATCACATCGCGGTCGATCGGAACCATAATGTATGGAGCAATATGTGGACGACCGATCGGCTTGCCCGGTACAATCCGGAGAAAGCCGAGTGGACCTTCTTCGACTACCCGCTCCGCGGCACTGAAATTCGCCACGTCTCGCTGCTGGAGCGTGACGGCGTGACCAGGGTGATCGTGCCGCTCTATCGGGACAGCCAGATGGGCGCGATGACGTTGCGCAGCGAGGCCGACATCCAAGCGCTCAAGGCGCAGGTGGCTCGCTGACACGCGGAAGCATTCGCCCGATTGGTGAAAATGCTCCGAGCCCTGGCGACAGGGCTCGGTTTTTTTTGCGCGTCCGTGTAGAGGAAAGCGCCCGGCTTGCTCTGCCCGGCAAGCGGGGAGACGGGCAGGCCCCGGGGGGCGCCCTCGGGCGGTCTCGCAAAGCGGCTATTTTGCACCTACATGCAGGGTCGGGCGAGTTGCGCCTGCATTTCAGGACCAATGGCTACCATGATCACTCCCGGCTACAGCCGCACGATGGCGGCCTACAACAGCGAGATGAACCGTCGAATCTATGCCGCCGCTGGCCGGCTGTCGGACGCCGAGCGGCGCGCCCTGCGCGGCGCGTTCTGGGGCTCGATCCATGGCACGCTGGCGCACATCCTGTGGGGCGACAGTCAATGGATGTCGCGCTTCGACGACTGGCGGCGGCCCGAGGTGCCGCTCACCCAAAGTGCCCACATGATCGAGGACTACGATGAATTGTGCGCCACCCGCACGAAGCGCGACGCCGATATCGAGCGCTGGGCGGCGCGGATCGATGACGCCTGGCTGAACGAGGACCTGACGTGGTTCAGCGGCGCCGCCAACCGCGAGGTGAGAGCGCCGAGGCGGCTGCTCGTCGCCCATTTTTTTAACCACCAGACCCACCATCGCGGCCAGGCGCACGCCATGTTGACCGCCGCCGGGGAGAACACCGGCGACACCGACCTGTTCCTGGTCGTGCCGCGGATGATCGTGTAGCGCTTGCAGTCATTGCGAAGGCGGCGAGGTGAGGAGGCGACGACGGTTGGGCTATGTGGCGCGCTGCGGTGAAGTGCAACGCGCGCACCGCGGAACGCTCTCATCCCCACGGCGGGGGAAGGTTTACATGCACTTGCTCGCCAAGGAAGCGGAAAGGGAGCAGCCCTATACCGCGTCGCGGATCGCCCGCTTCACCAGGTTCTCCATCATGGGAATCTTGAACTGATTATAGTTGACCGGCCGCGCGCCGTGGGTTGCGGTCTTTCCGGCGAGTTCAGCGGTCTCCTCGTTCTGCTGGCTGCCTTTCACCACGTCCTCGGCGACCTTGATGAGGCGCGGCGTGCAGGACACCCCTCCGCAGGCCACCCGAGCCGCATCGATGGTGCCGTTCGTTACCTTCACGGCGGAGGCGACGTTGACCAAGGCGAAGTCCCATGTGTTGCGGTCAGCGACCTTTTCGAAATAGAACTTCGCGCCCGACCATTTGTTGGGAATGCGTATGGCGACCAGGAGCTCCTCCGGCTTGACCACCGTCATGTGCGTGATGTCGGTTGCCGGACCGATGAAGAACTTTTCGGCATCGACGATCCGTTCGCCCTTGGCCGTCTTGATCACCATCCTGGCCTCAAGCACCACCAGCGCCGGGGCGGTGTCCGAAGGGCTGACCGCAATGCAGCGGGCGGCGTCGAAGATCGCGTGCTCGCGGTTCATGCCGCCCGGCGTGTCGGCGAAACAGGTGTTACCGCCCGCGCGGTAGCAGGGCAGACCCGAGCGGTAGTACCAGCAGCGCGCGTCCTGGGAGACGTTGCCGCCGATGGTCGATACGTTGCGGATCTGCGGACTGGCCACCCTGCCGGCTGCATCGGCAAGCACCTTGAACTTCTCGCGGATCAGCTTGCTATTGGTCACGTCCGCGAGCGTCGTCAGGGCGCCGATTTCGATGCCGTCGGCCGTCTCACGGATATATTTAAGCTCCGCGATGCCGGCAATGTCCATCACCGCCTTGGGCCGCTTTATGCGGTCCTTGAACCAGTCGAG
>JASHYD010000147.1 GCA_030043175.1 Xanthobacteraceae bacterium
GGTGATCAAGGGTGCGATCCCAGAAATCCTCGGCAGCCCGCTCGCGAAGGGCTCCCGCTTCGGGACGCGAAGACCTGATGCCGGTACTCGACGCCCAAAACACGCCATCCCGCCACCGCCCCGGCTTTGCACCTGACGCCATGCTGTCCCACGCGGTCCAGCACGCCACGATCGAGATAGACGAGGAAGGCGCTCAGGGGGCCCCTTCGCCCCTTTGTCACGACCTCCGCCACGTCGCTCCAACTCCCAGGACTTCAGCTGGGCGATGTCGTCGCGGAAAACCTGGACGACGCGGTTCCGCAGCGGCTCGCAGCACACACAGTTGAGGCTGGAGTCGTGGCACTCCAAGTTTGCTCCGGCAGACTGCGGCCTCTTCGGTAGGCAAGTGTCGTATCTCTTCGTTAGTTTCCTGCAGACAGATGTGGATCGACTGAGCCCCTATATAGAAGGTTGCGTGTCGCGTCCTCCATGATCCGCGCAAACCATTCTACGTTATTCATGCGTGTCGAAAAGGCCCGCCCAATCATCGCGCGCGACAAATCGGCCGGTTCGAAAGAAAGCATAGCCTTTGGTACACTGCCGATCTGTCCGCAACGCCAAGACGGACCTGCATCAAGGCTGTCCGGGATAAGGCCTGGCTAAACGGCGCGTGAGACAAGCGCAGCCACTATTCGCACGCTCCGAAATTGGGAGTACGATGAGCCATGCGGCGGTGCCCGCGGCGGAGGAGAACGTGAACATAGCAACGTGGCTCCACGGTCTCGGGCTACAGCAATACGAAAGGGCTTTTCGCGAGGCCGAGATAGATACTGCTGTGCTGCCGGCGCTGACTATGGACGATCTCAGAGACATCGGCGTCAGCATAGTCGGACACCGCCGCAAATTGCTCGCTGCGATCGCCGCTTTGCGCGAGGAGTGCCCCCCGGAACCAGCGGAGGGCAGGGGAGTCATCAGCACCGCCGGTACCGCACAAAGACGGCAGCTGACGGTGATGTTTTGTGATCTTGTCGAGTCGACGGCCCTCTCGACACGGCTCGACCCCGAGGAACTGCGCGAAATCATCGCTGCGTATCACCGAACGGTCGCGGCAATAGTTGGCGAGTCCGGCGGCTTTGTTGCCAGATACATGGGCGATGGCGTCTTGGTCTATTTCGGTTACCCGCAAGCACACGAAGACGACGCACAGCGCGCAGTGCGGGCAGGGCTCAGAGCGATCGACGCTATCCCTCGGCTTGATGTCAGGTCCGTCAAGCTCCGAGCCCGCGTCGGGATCGCCACTGGGCTGGTTGTCGTAGGCGACCTGATCGGGGAAGGCTCCGCGCAAGAGCAATCTGTCGTTGGCGAAACGCCCAACCTAGCCGCCAGCCTGCAAGCCCGGGCCGAACCCGGAAGTGTCGTAATCGCTGCGGACACGCGCCGACTCGTCGGCAATCTCTTCGAGTACCGTGAGCTCGGCGCAATCCAGATCAAAGGCATCGCTGCGCCGGTCGTGGCTTGGCAAGTTCTGCGCCTGAGTACTGTCGCGAGCCGGTTCGAAGCTTTGCGCGGATCGGCGCTCGCGCCGCTGATCGGCCGCGACGAAGAAATCGATTTGCTGCTGCGGCGTTGGGCGCGCGCCAAAGCAGGCGACGGCCAGGTTTTGCTCATCTCCGGCGAACCTGGAATCGGCAAGTCGCGCCTCACCGAGGAGCTGGAACAGCGCCTCAGCGTCGAGCCGCATCTTCGCCTACGCTATTTCTGTTCGCCCTATTACCAGGATAGCGCGCTGTTCCCGTTTATAGATCAGCTCGGTCGAGCGTCGGAGTTGGCAAGCGACGATCCACCTGACGTCAAGTTGGACAAACTCGAGGCTCTACTTGGCCCCGCCGCGCTGTCCGACGAGGATGTCGCATTTCTCGCCGACCTGCTGTCGTTGCCGGTTTCGGAGCGCCACCCGCTGCCAAACCTTACTCCGCCGCGCAAGAAGGCTCGGACACTGGAAACGCTGATCCGGCAGGTCGAGGGCTTGTCGCGCCGGCTGCCGATCCTGGCGGTCTTTGAGGACGCTCACTGGATAGACCCGACTTCGCGCGAGCTACTCGATTTAGCCGTCGAGCGATTCCGCAGCCTGCCGGTGCTGCTCGTCGTCACGTTCCGCCCCGAATTCCAACCGCCATGGGTCGGCCAGCCGCGGGTGATGCTGTTGGCACTCAATCGGCTGGACGGCCGCGACCGGATTGCGTTGGTCGAGCAGATCGCCGGCAGAAAGCCATTGCCTGTTGAGGTGGTCAGCCAGATCGCTGATCGCACCGATGGGGTGCCGCTGTTCGTCGAGGAATTGACCAAGAACGTCCTCGAGAGCGGTGTCCTGCGTGAGGAGCCGGACCGCTACGTGCTCGACCGCAAGTTGCCCCCGCTTGAGATCCCGGCGACGTTGCAGGACTCCCTTATGGCACGCATCGACCGCTTGGCGCCGGTACGGCTGGTGGCGCAGATTGGTGCAGCCATCGGACGCGAGTTTTCTTACGCGCTGCTGCGCGCCGTCAGCCCCCTTTCTGGGAGCGAGCTGGAAGCGGCGCTGGCCCGCCTCGTCGCTGCCGAGCTCGTTTTCCAGCGCGGCGCAACGCCGGAAGCCGTCTACACCTTCAAGCACGCGCTGGTGCAGGACGCGGCGTACGGCAGCATGTTGCGCAGCTCTCGGCGGCAACTCCACGCGCAAATCGCCGACGCGCTCGAAACTCATTTCCCCGAGCTGATGTCCATCCAACCCGAACTCCTCGCGCAGCACTATGCCGAGGCCGGGCTCATCGAACAATCCGTCACCTATTGGGGTCGGGCAGGTCAGAAATCGACCGCAAGCTCGGCCATGGCGGAAGCAGCCGCGCAATTCCAAAAGGGGTTGGATCAACTGGAATTGTTGCCGGAAACTCCTGAACGCCAGCGCCAGGAACTCGAATTCTGCAGTTCGCTCGGTGCGGCGCTGCGATTCGTCAAAGGGCAGGCAGCGCCGGAAATGGGCCATGCCTTCGCCCGTGCGAGAGAATTATGGGAGCAGCTGGGTTCGCCCTCACAGTTCCGTCACATTCCCTACGGCCAGTCGCGCTATCACGCGTTCCGCGGTGAATCGGATTTGGCACAGCATTTGGACGAGGAACTGCTACGGCTGAGCCGCGAGCGCAACGATGCCGCCGGCATGGTGCTGGGTTATGACTGCTCGGGTCGAGATCTGTTGCTCGCCGGGAGGTTTGCGTCGTCTCGGTCGCATTTCGAAGAGGTACTTGCGATTTTTGATCCAATCTCCCACGCATCTCTTGTCAATCAGATCGGGAGTTACCCCCACGTGATCTCACGCGGGTACCTGGCAATTGCACTTTTCTGTCTCGGCTTTCCGGATCGGGCATTGGCCGAAAGCAACGCGGCTGTCGCCGAGGCGCGGAGGCTAGCTCATCTGCCCAGTTTGGCTGTAACATTGTCGACGGACAGCAGGCTGCTTTCCCTCGCCGGGGACAGTGCGGCCTTGGATGATCGGGCGAGCCAGCTGATTGCCCTGGCGACCGAGCAGGGCTTCCCTTTGTACCACATTCTAGGGACGATCTACCGCGGGTGGGTCAAGGTCAACACCGGCGATCTGTTAGCCGGCATATCTCTGCTGCGCAGCGGTTCGAGCGCTTACAGCAAGACCGGTGCAAAGACGCGAACCCCCTATCACATTGCTCTGTTAGCCAGGGCTTGCGAGACCGCAGGGCGAGTAGAGGAGGCCTTGTTGCTCGTAGACGAGGCCCTGCAGATCGCTGAAAAGATAGGGGAGTGCTGGTTCGCGTCGGAACTCTATAGGCACAAGGGCCAGTTGATGTGGCGGCAGGGTGATTCGGAGGCGGCCGAGGCTCTCTATCGACAGGCCTTGGCAATTGCCACCGAGCAGGAGGCCAAGCTCTGGGAATTGCGCGCAGCCGTCAACCTCGCACGGCTTAGTCGTGATCAAGGTCGCCGCTCCGAAGCCGGCAACTTTTTAGCCTCGGTCTTCGGCTGGTTCACCGAGGGCTTCGACACACGAGACGTCAGGAGCGCGAAGGCACTGCTCGACGATCTGAGCTGATGCAATGTTCCATGAAATTTATCCCCCACCATCCGTCATCTGCGGCCCCATGGGTCGATCCTCGCAAGAAGGTGGGTTGCCGGGTCGACCCCGGCAATGTTGCGTTATGTCAGTCTGAGGCCGAAGCTTCGCCAGGATGTTTGAGTTACCGCTATAGAGGCGATGAAGGCCTTGCATAAATCTCAATAATGGTATTGTTTCCACTCCGCGTTCTGTGCTCGGGTAGATCGGCGTGGGAGGACACGATGGGCGACATTGTCAGGCACGGAGGGGTTATTATAACCACGTCCCGCAGAAGTTTCGTCAGCGACAAGGATATCGACCAAGAAACGCTTCTGAAAGTCGCCGAACTTCTCGGCATTAAGCCCGCTCACAAGGAGGAGTTGGGGACCATTCAGACCATCTTTGTCTACACCCCCGATAAAAGCTGAAGGGGATGAACGGGGGAAGCCTTCCCGCTCATATCAAGCGCACCTCTGCCTTGCGGCGGGTACCGCCACTCGAGGCAATTCGACTCGTTTCGGCTTGTGGCAGCGAGGGTGACATCTCCGCCTTTGAATTGCCGCGCGACGCGTCACCGATCATGGTTGAGTCTGCTACCGGCCGGATGATGGCAATCGCCCCGGGCGAGGCCTTTCTTGGGACACCTGGATGGCTTCAAACAAGACGAATGGCCGTCGGCGGCATTCCGGCTGGCGGGCTGGTTCCGGGCGGCGACTACTGGGTGCTATCTTATTCCGGCGTGGTTGGCGAACTGACCAGCTGCCACTCGCCTGCGGAGCTGGGACACCTCGGACGCGTACGCTATCTCGGGGCGGTGGGCGGGGACAACGGCGGGCCGCTGAACATTCGGCAATTCGCCGTGGCCGACACCAATGGACCGGATCGTAACGCACCCGTATATCTGATGCTCGGGACCTCATCGGAGGTCGGCAAGACGACCGCCGGAGTCTCCGTGTTGCGCACGCTGCGCATGCAGGGCCATTCGAACGTGATCGCTGTCAAGGCCACCGGTTTGCCAGCGATTGGGGAGATTGCGCGATACCAGGATTTCGGGGCGTCGCAGGTCTTCGACCCCATCGATTTCGGCCTTCCGACAACTTTTCCGCAGGGCCGCCAAGGGATCGGCCATTTCCTCGGGACTATGCTTGATTACTGTTTCTCGCTGCCGGCCGATGCTGTGGTGGTGGAATGCGCGGGTGATCCTGTCTCTGCCAACGCGCCCGAACTCCTCAGCTGTCTGAAAGCGCGCCGCGGCGAGTTCAAGATAACCCTTGCCGCTGCTGATGCCCTCGGGGCAATGGGCGCGAAGCACGCGCTTGCGGAGATCGGGCTTAAAATCAGCCTGATAACAGGGCCCTGTACCGATACGCTGGTCTTGCGCGAGCGGACCGAGGCGCTGTGCGGCATCCCGGCAATAAACCTCGCCAGCAGCCCCGGCGCAGGAACGCTGTCGCATTTGTCAGGTAACGTTGCCGCGGCTCGCCGATGACGTGCGATTGCACGCCCGCCGCACTGATGTCGAGAATATTTCGCCCTTTGGAGCTGGGAGGCGCGGACGAGGCCGCCGCAGTGGTGGGGAAATCGAGCCGGGCCGGAAACTCACGAAGCTCCGTGCGCGATTGATGTTATTGCTTCGAATCGGGCCATTACTCAGAGGGGCTTGCGTGGCGCCCGATTGCCCGAGTAGACGCTAACGCCCCAATCTAG
>JASHYD010001431.1 GCA_030043175.1 Xanthobacteraceae bacterium
GCGTGTCGGACTGAATTGGCATTTTTAGCTACTGCCGATTAAACGATTGTAGTTGGCGGGGCTGATGGCAAGGCTGTTTGTGCTGATGTAGGTGACGGTACCTAAATCTACATAAAGATATTCCGCCTTGACGGACCATCGCGGTGCAAAGGCCCATTCGGCGCCAGCACCCACGGTCCAGCCGAGTTTTGTTTGATTGGCAAACGCAGCGCTACAGCCGCCTTCCCCGAGCGGAAAACAGGCTTGATCGCTGAATTGGATGTTAGCGATTGCACCCCCGCCGGTTCCATAGAACCACCAGCTGCCGCCGAGCCGCTGACTAAGCCGATACGGCCGCGTAGTGTTGCGAGGAAGTCGCTTTTCAGTGTTTCGGACACGCTGAATGAGGGCGCGTTGACCCCTGGAGAGACGATGCTTCGCGTACCGTTGATGCCAGCATAGCCAAAGTCACTCTCAACGCCCCAAGCAAACTGTCCACTTTGATAGTCGCATCCGACCTGACCGCCTCCAGCGAACCCTTCTGTATGAGAAAGAGTGCTTCCGAAATTGCCGAGATCGACTCCTGATATTGGAAAGCCGGCTAGATTCGGACTCCAATTGACGTTCTCGTTCGCAAGCACGCCACCAACATTGGCGCCGCCATAGCATCCTGCCCATAACGTGACCGGGGGGTGGGGGCAGTGGAGGCGCTTTGGTCGGCAGATCGGCGGCCCGGGCAGGACTGATCAATACCCAGCATACCGGAACGGTGAAATAGAGCTTCTTCATCGTTTTTCTTTCCGTTTCAGCAAATACTGCCGCCGATCATTGTATATGTCGGATGATCGACATGAGCCGTGTTGACAGAAAAAGTTTTTGTCAACAGTTTTGTTGGGTTGACAAATCGTTTGACTTGCATCGCCGATTTGCTGTGGCCATAGCGACACATAGTCAGCTTTCATTCAGGTAGCTGAGGTGAACATATCGACGGGTATAGTATCAGTATTCAACACTCATATAGTATAGCATACTATACAATGGGAGTTCGTTGATAATTTAAAAACAACTTAGGAATGTGCGCGTCGGAAGTAATGTAATCGCGCGACATATACTCTACTGGGCTATGGTCTTGACGCTTCCGGACACATCGCGTGTTGTTGACCGTTCTTTGGCTGGCCGTTACCTTCCTCCTCGTCTATCCGCCAAGGAATTTGCCCCGTGTCCGTGTCCGAGAGCGCAAAGCACCTGTCCGGTGCGAAACCTGGTCCTTCGACAATCGTCAGCGTTTGTGCGACCTGTCGAGCTTCTTCCAATGAGACGCCACGTATTGGCGAAATGATGCTGGCCGCGCTTGCGCCCGTTTTGCAAGACCAGCTCCCGGATGTCGTGGTGCGAATGGTCCAATGTCTCGGTGTCTGCAGGCGCCCCGCCACAGTCGCAGTCTCGGCACAAGAGGGTTACACATTTGTTTTCGGTGATCTCGACCCGCAAAGCGGTCCGCCAGCTATAGCAGCGTTTACTAAGGCGTATCGAGACGCGGAGTACGGCTTCGTGCCCTGGTCAGCTCGGCCGGAATTACTACGGACCCGGCTCGTTGCTCGAATTCCCTCCGTCCTATGGTCGCCGAAGGACGGCCGTCCGCCCGCATAACGCAAGAAAGTTTACTCCATGATAGGATTTACCATACCACCCCTTAGTATTTCGGAGGTGCATTTTCCGAACCGACGTCGGTAATGTTGAACCAACAGGGCGGGCATTCAATGAATTGGGAAATCTTGGCGGAAGCCCGGCATGCCGTCGTGCGGCGGAACGGACGGTATATTTCAGTCGACCTCCTGGTGCCGCATTACACGATCAGCACGTCAACCCGAAACGGCGGCCAGACCAATCACTTACGCTATCTCATCAATCATCAGAGTTGCGAAGGGGTTGGTCACAACATCGTTTCAGAGGCCATTTCGACGCAAGGAGAGGAAGCTTATCACGACGCAGTCTGTGCCCAGATCGGCGTGCCTCCTGGACAGGCCGCCGTGATGGGGACAGCTGCTAACATGAATTACGCAGCAGTGGTGAGGCGAAGCCACGCCCAGGTAGAAGCCTTGGCCATCGTGACCGCAGGCGTTGAAACGAACGCAACGTGTGCGGGCGATCCGACGACGTGGTGCGAATCCGAAGGCGGGTTGAGGGAGCTGCCGCATGGAACCATCAACTTGATTCTTGTCGTCACCTCGCCTGTCACTATACCCGCCTTGGCGCGCATGGTGTCCGTGGCGACGGAGGCCAAGAGCGCGGCGTTGCAACGGCTTGCGGTGCCAAGTTGCTACTCCGCCGAGTTCGCGACCGGAACAGGCACGGACCAATATTGTGTTGCGGCACCCGTAGACGGTGGCAAACCGCTAAGTTCTGCGAGCCCCCATACGAAGTTTGGCGAAATTATCGGCTTGGCGGTCCGAGAGGCGACGCTGGAGGCCCTGCGGTGGCAGAACGGACTGGAAGCAAGCTACACACGTAGTCTATTTCATGCGCTGGGGCGATATGGGGTGAACGAACAAACGCTCCTCAGTGGATTGGCCGACCTGCTCAGTGGGCCCGATTTCGAGCTTTTCAAGAAGAATTCCAAGTCGATCTTTTTCGAACCCCAGGTGGGAGCTGCGGCCTACGCCCTCGCCACCACACTCGATCGCGCGAGG
>JASHYD010001432.1 GCA_030043175.1 Xanthobacteraceae bacterium
CTGCTCGCCATCCCGACGGCCTTCGTCGTATTTCGCCTGCAGGGTGCGTATTTCGCCGTCGGCACCTGGGTCATGGCTGAGGTCTACCGGCTCATTTTCGCCCAGGCGAAAGAACTTGGCGGCGGCACCGGAACGTCGCTGCCGCCGATCGTGACGAATTCGATCATCGGCATCGATTGGATCAGACAGACCCTCGACCTGCGTACGCCGGCGGCGCGCGACGTGCTCACCTACTGGACCGCACTAGCGATCGCGGCCGGCAGCGCGCTTGCGATCTATCTCGTGCTGCGCTCCCGGCGCGGGCTCGCACTCGCCGCAATGCGCGACTCGACCCTGGCCGCGCAAAGCGTAGGGGTAGATATCTTCCGCGCCAAGCTGTGGATCTACGTCTTCGCGGCTGCCGGGACCGGGATGGCGGGCGCCCTTATCTATCTCCAAAAAGCCCGCATCTCGCCCGATGCCGCCTTTTCGGTCCTCGACTGGACCGCCTACGTGATCTTCATTGTTGTGATCGGCGGAATCGGGACACTGGAGGGGCCGATCATCGGCGTTATGATCTTTTATCTGATGCAGACCTATCTTGCGAGTTTCGGCAGCTGGTACCTCATCCTGCTCGGGGCGCTCGCGATCGCAACCATGCTGTTTGCGCCAAAAGGGATCTGGGGGCACTTTTCGCAGCGCTTCGGCATCGTGCTGTTCCCGGTGCAGCGGCGGATCTCGTCCCGCTGAGGCTTTTGCAGCCTTGTGTGCATTTGGTAATTTCCTTTCCGGCGACCGAGGAGGACCTGCCATGATCTTCAACAAGCTTATCAACCGGCTGACCGCAGGGCTTGCTGCCTTGTTAGTGTTCTGGGCTTCGAACTCGCCGCGGGCGGAGGCCAATCCGAATGTCGCGGTTCTCGCCTTCGGATTGTTCGGAGCGCAAAGCGTATTCAAGAGCGAGGCGAGCGGTGCGGCCAGCATTCTTGCACAACGGCTGGGGGCGAGTGAGGTGGTCGTGCGTGCCAACACGAAAGCCCGCGGCGACGTGACGATTGCATCGATCGGCAACGCATTAGCAGCCGCCGGCCAAAGCATGGATCGCGAGAACGATGTCATGGTCGTCATCCTCACGTCCCATGGTTCTCAGTCCGGAATTGCGGTGCAGTCCGGCAGGCGCGTGGAGCTCCTCTCGCCCGTCGATCTCGCCGCCATGCTGAAGCGCGCCGGCGTGCGGCACCGTGTGGTGATTATTTCGGCCTGTTATTCCGGCGTTTTCCTCGGGGCCCTGGCCGATGACGACACGCTGGTGATCACCGCGGCCGATGCCGATCACTCGTCGTTCGGTTGCCGGGACAAGGTCAAATGGACTTATTTCGGCGACGCCTTTTTCAACCAGGCGCTGCGCCGCGCCGCTGATCTCAGAAGCGCGTTTGCCGAGGCACGCATCTTGGTGAGCCAGCGCGAAATGCATGACGGTTTTCCTGCTTCGAATCCGCAGATCGCCGGAGGCAAGAATATCGACATCGCGCTCGGAGGAGACGCGCGGCATGGACGCAACACGTCATCGCCCTGATGCAATTTTTTTGACCATCGCTCCAACCCGAGCGCGCTAAAATTTGTTGTGGATGTACGGCCGGGCGCTCGGGTCTAGTGAGTGATCGTGTCCGGCACCGCTACCGTGAGCATCCCATCCAGAGGATGCAGCGTCGATGGCTCGGCTAACGCTGAGGATATGTTGCTCGTAGCGTTCCAGGCGCATGATGAATGCGTTCGTGCCGAAGCCCTGTGGTGAACTGCAGTACTGTGTATATCCGCAGCCCGTGCGCGACGTCCTCGACATGGTGGAAGCCGGATTCTTCTGCTGGACAGCGGCGTTGACGGAGTTCGGAGCATATCCGTTGCGCAGAAAAGAAGTTGAGCGAACGCTTGCCAGCAGACCAAATCGTCAGGTGGCTGTTCGGCGCAGCGGTTGGATTGAACCCCTAAAGACGCCTGCTCATTCCAGCTTGATGCCGGACTCCCTGATGATCGGCCACCATTTCTGCGCATCCGCTTTCACCAGCGCGCCGAGTGCCTGCGGTGTCTGTTGCTCGCGCGGGAAAATCTCCAATCCCAGGGCGCTGAAACGAGATCGCACGGCGGGATCGGCCAGTGCATCTACGGCTGCCGCGTTGAGCTTGCCGATAATGTCCATCGGCGTGCCCTTGGGCGCGAAAAACGCAAACCATGTGGAGGAGTAAAGTCCCGGCAGTCCCATCTCGCCGACGGTCGGGATATCGGGCGCCGTCGTGAGGCGGCTTTCGCTCGTCACCGCGTAGGCCTTAATGCTGCCCGCGCGCATCAATGGCAGCTGCACCGGCAGATCGAATGACAGGTCGATCTGGCCGGCGACCAAATCTTGCATGGCGGGGGCCGTGCCACGATAGGGGACCAAGGCAAATTGCGTTGCGGTTTGTTTTTGGAAAAGCGTGGTGATGAGCTGGACGCCAACAGTGACGATTGCCGCCGACGCCTTGTCGGAATTCGCCTTCAGCCAGGCGATCAACTCCGTGAGATCATTCGCCGGCATGGTGTTCCTTGCAAATATGACGTACGGCGTCGCGACCAGCGGCGTGACCGGCTGGAAATCATTCAACACGTCATAGGAAAGCGAATATAACGCGCCGTTTTGTACGTGCCCGCCGAGAAAACCGAGGTCAATCGTGTAGCCGTCGGGCTGCGCACGTGCGGTGCGGCCGACACCAATGCTCCCGTTCGCTCCGGCGATGTTCTCGATGATGATGGGTTGCCCGAGCGGCCCCCTCATCCGTTCTGCCAGCACCCGCCCGACTACATCGACGTTGCCGCCGGGCGGAAACGGAATAATCATCGTGATGGGGCGCGACGGATAGGTCTGCGCGACCGCGCCACAGACAAGCGCGGGCGCAAGCACCGCGGCGCCGCCGAGCTCACGGAATCGGCGGCGGAGAAGGCGGAGAATGGACGGCAGAGAACGGGTGACGTAACGCCTTCCTAGCGATGATAAGTAACGCGTGGCAGATCGGCGCATGTCGCGTCCGTCGTCAAACCCCGTTTCTTGAGGACGGGGAGGAAGCGCGGGTCGGCGGGGCAATGGCCGGCCGCGGCGATGGAGAAGTTTGCAGGACTGGGCGTTTGATTGCCTCGGCATTGCTCACTCTGAAAAGAGCCGCTGCCTGCAGGCGGGGACGGCTACCCAACAAGCAGTTGCGGACTCGTATCGATGATTGTTGTGCGGCGTAGATCGCGCAGGTGGTCCGTCGCATCGAAAGGTGTGGCACGGTGCATGGTGCAGCGGTTATCCCAGATCACCAGGTCCCCGACCTGCCACTCGTGGCGATAGACGAATTGCGGCTGCGTTGCGAATTCCATTAATTCGGCGAGCAGCGCCTGTCCCTCATCGATCGGCATGCCGAGGATGTGCGAGGCATGCGCCGCGATATAGAGCGCGTTGCGCCCCGAGCCGGGATGGCGGCGCACGACTCTGTGCCGCGCGGACGGATACGACTGGCGCTCGTCCTGCGTCGGGACATAGCCGCCGAGCTTGGCGCGCGAGTGCCACAGGGAATGCTCGGCGACCAGACCTTCAAGCCTCCTCTGCATCGCGTCCGGCAGAGCATCATAAGCCGCGCGCGTATCGGCAAATTCCGTGTCGCCCCCGGCGGGCGGAACCACCTTCGCATGAAGCATCGACCACGTAGCCGACTGGGGCCGGAACGAGCTGTCGGTATGCCAGAGCTGGTTGCCCCGCATGAATGCGGCGCGCGGGTCGTTTTCCCCGAGGATACCGCCGCCTTGATCAAGATTGGAGATGTCGAATATTTCTCTGTGCTTGATCCGCGCATCGGCGCGGGGTTCCCCTCCTTTGCGCCCAATGTCAGGGGAGACCTCAAGCGGCCCATAGAACCGTGAAAAGGCGATCTGCTGCTCGTCTTGCAGGTGTTGACCGGGCATCACGCAAACCGCGTACTCGTCCATCGCGCGCTCGATCGCTCGCTGCGTGGCTTCGTCGATGGGCTTACTCAAGTCGACGCCGGTGATCTTGGCGGCGAATAGCGGATGGAGCGGCGTGACAGCTGGGTCCATAGTGGCGTCTCCTGGCTCAACATCGCTGAGCGCAACTTTTGGGCGCTGACTCTAGCCTAAACCGAGCCCGTAGTCGTGAACTTCACGTCATAATTGTTCGCACCCTGGGTAGGGACAGGCGTCGAAAGGGCTGTTGCGGATTTCGACCCCAGGCGAAATGCGCCAGTGCGAGAAAGACGGCGATCAGTCGCGCTATCGTTGAGATCGCTATCGATCTTTGACAACGTCGCCGACCAAACCGGCGGTTGCGCTTTCGCAATGGCTCGCCATACAAACGAGCAGGGGCCACATCGAGCAGCAACGGGAATGCGTGCCGTTCTCGTTGCCTGGATCCTTCAGGTGTTTGAAGGAAAGCCGGAGTGGCATGTTAAGGGCCGCATCATTGAGTACCGGCTTGAGTACCGGCGCTTGAGCCGATCCCGCTTCGTGCTTATCCCCGGGTCTGCTGCTTCGCCTTCGAGAGGTCCGAGCCGAGGAAGCGTCCGCACGTCCGGTTTGGGCGATGACCCAGTCTGGTAACCCTAAAGACCGGTTGTAAAAAAAGTCCCCGCCGTTAGGTGCGGGGCTACCGACCGACTTCCGACATTTATCGATGCGGACGGGCCGATTGACTTTTCACCGTGAATGATCCCGAGTCGAACAGATTTTACGCGGCCCGGGAATTACAACGCGCGGCTGAGAACTTCCCCGACCTAGCTTTCGAGTACGGAAAACGGCTGAGACGCCCGCCGGGGTGCGCTCGGGATAGCTGCCGGGGCAGCAGAATGCGCCGAAATGGCGCGCCTACCCGCGCGTCGGTCTCACAAGTGTGACTTGCCGATGTTGGCTTTGCCGGTGATGGTACGGGGGCCTATCCGGACGCCACAACGATCAGACATTCGAGGGAGCCTCCATGCACATCATGCGCCGCCGCGGCTGGGAACTGCCGGAGCACATGGCGACCCCAGAGCATCTGTTCTTTGATCGACGCGCCTTCCTGCTCGCGACCGGCGCGACCGCCGCGGCGCTTTCGCCCGCCGCCGCCCTGGCGCAGCGCGTAGGTGATCTGCCGGACCCCACCAGCGATCTCTATCCGGCAAAACGCAACGAGAAGTTCAAACTC
>JASHYD010001433.1 GCA_030043175.1 Xanthobacteraceae bacterium
CAAGAGGCAAAATCGCCCAGCACATTATCGGGGGACCAGTTCAGTTCGACGGGCTTTGCAGTAACGTCGCGGTGAAGGTCTTGGCGTCGGAGGCGAATTATCATCGATGCAGGTGGGGGCGCCATAGCGCCGGTCCCGACGACCGCAGCCGCGTCTATGCCGCTGTTTGCCGCACGGGAGGGAAGCCCACCTTCATATATGAATAGCGCGCTTGTCCACCGCCATCGCGGCTTCCTTGACGGCCTCCGGGAGAGTCGGGTGGGCGTGGCAGGTGCGCGCAATATCCTCTGCCGCGGCACCGAGCTCCATTGCGATTGCGCCCTCGGCGATCATATTGCCGGCGTCCGAGCCGATGATGTGGACCGCCAACACCCGGTCGGTCTTGGCGTCGGCGAGAATCTTCACGAATCCGTCGGTCTCCTGATTGGCCTTGGCGCGGCCGTTGGCCGTGAAGGGAAATTTCCCCACGTTGTATGCCACGTTGGCGGCTTTGAGCTCCTCCTCGGTCTTGCCGACCGAAGCCACCTCAGGCGACGTGTAGATCACGTTCGGAATGACCTCGTAGTTCACATGGCCGGCCTTGCCGGCGATGATTTCCGCCACCGCGACGCCTTCGTCCTCAGCCTTGTGGGCGAGCATCGGCCCGGCGATCACGTCGCCGATGGCATAGATGCCGGGCACTGAGGTGGCAAAGCGTGCGTCAACGGGAATGCGGCCACGATCGTCCGTCTTGACCCCGATGGTCTCGAGGCCAAGGCCCGCCGTGTAGGGAGTGCGGCCGATGGCGACCAGCGCCACGTCTGCCTCGACCGCGGAAGCCGCGCCGCCAGCCGCAGGTTCGACGCTCGCCTTCAACACCTCGCCGCTCGAATCGATCGCAGCCACCCTGGAGGCAAGCCTGAAACGGATACCCTGCCTTTCCATGACGCGCTGGAACTGCCGCGCGACCTCGAAATCGATGCCCGGCAGGATGCGGTCGAGAAATTCCACCACCGTGACCTCGGACCCGAGCCGACGCCACACCGAGCCGAGCTCGAGGCCGATCACTCCGGCGCCGACGACCAAAAGATGCCTTGGCACTTTCTCAAGCGAGAGCGCGCCGGTCGACGATACGATCCGTTTCTCGTCGATTGCCACTCCCTTGAGCGGCGCCACATCGGATCCGGTGGCAATAACGATCGCCTTGGCGTGCAACGTGCTGCCTTCTCCCAGCGCAGGCTTCACGTCGACCTGGCCGGGCGCCACGATCCGCCCGACACCGGTACGGGCCTCGATCTTGTTCTTGCGGAACAAAAAAGCGACGCCCTTGACATTGCCATCAACTGCATCGTCCTTGAAACGCAGCATTGCCGGCAGATCGAGCACGGGACTTGCGACCTTGATGCCCATTTTGCCGAATGCACGCCCGGCCTCCTCGAACCGCTCGGAAGCATGCAGCATTGCTTTGGACGGAATGCACCCGATGTTGAGACAAGTGCCGCCGAAGGTCTTTTCCTTCTCGACGACCGCGACCTTCATGCCGAGCTGCGCGGCGCGGATCGCGCAGACGTAGCCGCCGGGGCCGCTGCCGATGACGATGAGATCGTAGGAAGGCATGAGATCCTCAGTTGGGTTGCCTCAGGTTAAGATCGCCGCAGCCTCGCGATGCCTTCGGGCGGAAGGCCCGGTGCCTTCATAAGGCACCCACCTCAGCTCGCATGCACAATCGACGCTGCCTCTTTTTTCAGCCATGCAGGGGATCACAACACAAAGTCATCTTCATCGTCGCAGATATGGTGTCAATAACGCCCCGGCGCGAGCCTGTCTGATACCCAGGATCCCGGGCAAGTGCGGAAAATCCGACCCTCGGCAGTTTCAATTGCAGGCAGATCATTGACGCCTTCATATCCTTGAAGACCCGGGCACGTCCCGGCATGGCATCGCCAGTTCGGCGGATGTCTTCACGCTATTTTCCTGGTTCTTGGTTTGCTGCCGTCGGTGCCGCAGCCCTCGATCCCACCCGCTCTGCACAACGCTTGGCTGCTGGCTCTGCAAAGAGATTTTGATTATTTGAGGTCTTCGGCCGATAGCGACAGCGTTCCGACGTGACCGGCTCAAGTCGAACTCTTGATCGCTCGCTTTTTGTCAGGCTGATGGGAGCAGCACCGTGAAAAGCGACCTTAGGCTCGTGCGACCTTTGTTGGCGCCGGATGCCGTCCGGGCGAAGCTGCGATCGGGCCGTTTCAACGCATCATTCGGGAGGAATCTTAAATGTCACAGGAGAGCCACCAGGCCGCGAGCCGCCGCAAGTTCCTGCAGTTCCTGGCCGCGAGTTCGGCGCTCACTTATGCGGACGCGCGCGCCCTCGCGGAAACTCTGGCGCCAAAGGCGAAGCTGCCCGATCCGCTGATATGGGCGCCGTTCGACGCCAACAATCTGATCAAGAGCCCGAAGGAGGCCATCAACGTCTTCGATTTCGAGCCGGTGATGCATCAGAACGTGCCGCCCGCGCATTTCGGTTACATGGCGTCGGGCATCGACGACGAGGTGACGCTGCGTGCGAACCGGGAAGGCTTCCTGAAATTCCAGTTGCGGCCACGGCGCTTGGTCGACGTCAGCAAGGTCGATATGAGCGTCGACATTCTGGGAGTGAAATATTCCTCGCCGATCATGCTGTGTCCGGTCGGTGGCCATAAGGCCTACCATTCGGATGGCGAATCCGGCGTCGCCCGGGGCGCAAGGGCGGGCGACCATCTGATGATTCTGTCCACGCAGACCTCGACC
This sequence comes from Xanthobacteraceae bacterium, assembly GCA_030043175.1. Next base: position 2,764 of record JASHYD010001433.1, read on the forward strand.
GGCGTCGAGGACGTGATCAAGGCGCGGGGCGCACCGATCTGGATGCAGCTTTACGCCACCAACAAGTTCGAGGTCGCGGCCCATCATATCAAGCGCGCCGAGAATGCCGGCTGCACGGCCGT
>JASHYD010000148.1 GCA_030043175.1 Xanthobacteraceae bacterium
CTTGATCACGGTTTCGTTCACATCGTATGCAGCGATCTGTTACGCGCACGTATGACGGCGGCTCCGCTCGCGGCTCGCTCTAAAATTGCCATTGAAGAAAGCCCGCTGTTACAGGAGCGCAACTTTGGGGACCTGCGCGGCGTTCCGTATGCCGATTGACCGAAAATCCATTTGGGCCTGACTTCGCGCCGCCCAACGGCGAAGATTGGCCGACGTTTCACTCGCGGGTCGCACGAGCATTCGACTTCATCGTGAGCAGGCGCCGGAACGTGAGCGGTACGTTGGTGGTCATCACGCATGGTTTAGTCTGCCGTGCCATCGTCGATCGACATGCGCTGCTGCCCGAAGGCATCGTTGCCCCCGAGCGCTTCGACAATACGAGCGTCACCGTGCTGCACGAAGATGCGCCGCACAACATCAGCTTGATCAACTGCACCCGGCATCTCTTGAGTGCGCTCGCAGCGGACCGCGATGGCGGCGCGGCGTAACCGGAGCGTAGTCCTCGACCGCTCCCAAGGCCCCAAAGGTCAGTCCACACCCCTGGCATAACAAAAACGTTGAGGGGTCGCGTGCCATCAGCGAGCTTCCCTCAACGCTCGAAGGGCCGCCGAACCCGACCGACCCAACCGTCTGCAACGCATCGAACAGATTCTCGCCAAGGCTAAGGCCCCGCTGTCGCAGCGCCAGCTGCGTCGACGCCGCGCGCATCCGCACCAGCCACCTCACTGAAGCCTCAACCCATTGCTGCCGCCCGCATCGCTCGGTCCCTGATTGAGCCCGGACGTAACCCTGGCGGGCCGTCACGCGGCCGGGTTCAGGATCTCGAGCGTCAGCGGCTTGAGCCGGAAATTATTGCACGCATTGAACAGGATAGGGCAATTCGAGATGGCGACGATCTGAGGCATCAGCGCGCGCAGCGTCATGTAATCTCCCGTCTTTCCCTTGGGTGGCCGGATCTCCCACACGCCGTTGGCGTCATAGGCGACGGTCATGAAGACGTTGAAGCATGCATCAATGTTGAAGCTCCAGCGATCCATGCCATATCCGCGGACCGCGGCTTCGAGGTTCGACTGGCAGTTCGGCGCCTTCTCGCCCTTGTCGCCGTAGCGCGCGATGTTCAGGTGCTCGCTGCAGTAGCCGCCCCCGCAGTAATTCTCGCCTGTGAGGTCATCCTCAATCTGCCACATTTCCCGTGAGCGATTGCTATAGAGCAGATGCGGAGCGGTCAGCTTCCAGCTCAGATTGATGGCGCGGCTCGAATGCATCGAGAGCAATTCGCGCGTATCATCGCGATTGAAGGAGATTAGATCCGCGACCTGCTCGCCTTCGGGCTGCGTCAGTCGCAGTCGCTCGCCGGCTGCGACTTCGAAGCTGATGCCGCCGGCAGGCGGCAGCGTCACCGGGACGCCGGGGGTGAGAACGTGCGTCGGGCCTGTCATCAACGAGGCGCCTTTCCCTTCGTCTCGGGAAGAACGAGACGGCGATGATAGCGATCACGAAAGCGCGGGCAAGGGCGGTTGCGGCATGGTCCATAACCACCGACGAACCGTCCGCCACATTGGTGCCGAACATCGCAAGGAAACCCGCAGCCCCGAGTTCTATGTCGGTCGGCTGGCCAAGACGGTGTGCAGCTGGTGTCGATCGCACAGGAGCTCGGCAACGATCCGATGAGCAACATGATCCCGCTCGCACACACTCGCCGATTCAAAGGCGAAGGAGCACGCACGAAAGGGGCCGGCAGGGCGCGATATCGTGCTCCGTATGGTGGTGTGCCACGGTCGCTGAAGATGGGCACACTCATTCGCCGTGGCTTGGTCGGGGCGACCGCGGCGCCGCAGCCGCTTCGATCTGACAGCGACGGGCGGCACCTCCGCTTCAGCATCTTGCCGTCTCACGGGCGCGTCCAGCGCGCAGGCTGTTTCGCGCCTGTTCAATGCGCCGCAGGAAGGTCATGTTCGCCACAGTCGTCGAACCGGTCCTCTTCTGATTCGAAACCACACGGACCTTGAATATTTTGGTCAACGGGCATCCGTGTCCATCCGTGGCTAAGATGTTTTTTTCAGTCGACCCGATACACCCCATCGAAGTCGCAGAAATAGCACTCCACGCTTAACCCCAGCCCCGCTCTCACGATCTCTGCTGCCTTCACCACGTCTGCTGCCACCACCTCCGGCCCGGCTCCCGCATACGCTCCGCACTCGTTGTGCCCCAGAATCAGCATGCGCTCCGGCTTATGCAGCCTGACTGACGTCCGCACCATTCCCAGCACGAAATCCCGGTCCGTCTCCGGTGCCGCCAGCGCCTTTGCCGATCCCGGAATCTTGATATGATCCACAGCTTCGATCCCGCACCGCCTGAAAAATTTCCGCATCGCCAATTCGAACCGGTAATCGAAGCAGCTCAGCACGCAGGCGTCGGCCTTGTACACCTGCGCCGGGCAATCGAAATGAAACGCCTTCTGCATAAAGATTAGCCTCGCAACGATAGTCGCTGCGTCAAATCGCGGAAGAACGCATCCCGACCTCCGGGGCCAGTGACAGCGAATTCCGCACGTAACTGCATCTGCGCGGCGTCCTCTTCCACTGGTTCCGCCACCCGATGTTCTGATACGCAATGAGCCGCCGCATCAGCCCAGCCCGCGTTTTGCCTTCAAATCCGCCAGCAACCGGTCGATCTCGTCCGCTTTCTCCATCGTTGCGAACCTGTCTTCCACGTCATCCGCCACCAGGTCGGCCCTCGCCTGTGCTTCGGCCTCCGTGTGCCGCACCTTACTCTTCATCCGGTCGAATGCCGCTGTGTGGGATTGCTCACCCATCGTCATCCCCGCCTGTGTGGCTTTGTTCATAGCCCGCGACCGTCGGTGCTGCGCAATCAGCATATCGCTTTTCGATCGCGCCTCCGCCAGTTTCTGCTGGAGCTTCAGCAGCGCTGTCTTCATGTTTTCCACTTGTGCCTTCTGATCCTCCACCTGTTGTCTAAAGCTCTCCGCCATGTTCTTGTAGCTCATCGAGCGCCCTAGCGCCGACCGCGCAAGCGCCTCGTCTGTCTTATCCAGCGCCAGTTCCGCCCGCCGCATCCACTGCCGCTCGTTCTCGGCATTCTCCTGCTGCTTGTTCTCCAGCACGTGTTGATCGGCGATCGAAATCGCCACTTGCGTCTTCACCTGAATCAGCTGGTTCTCCATATCCAGGATCACCTGCTTGATCATCTTCTCCGGGTCCTCAGCCTTATCGATCAGGTCGTTAAGATTGGCCCGGATTAGTGTCGATACTCTCTCTAAAAGTGCCATTGTGATTCTCCCTTGCCGCCGACGATCTGCGTTCATCTGAGTTCGTCGGCGGGCCTAATCTTTTCGCGACCCATTGCGTCGCGATCAGCATTTTCACTATGCCGCTCCTTGCTGTTACCCTTGTCCCCGGCCGGTTTCGATGTTTTATCGTCGATCTGCCTCACCTTCCCCAGCAGTTCGCCCAGCGGCATGCCGGATAGTGTTTCGAACAGCGCAGGCACCTGCGCCACCATCTTCGTGATATCGCCGGTAATCTTGTTCATCCCCGCCGCATCGCCATTGCCGGTTGATACGATCGTGATCTTGTCTACGTTGGCCAGCGGAGAAGCCAGCGCCCTCACGACGTCCGGCAAGCCGGTAATCAGCTTGTCGACGATGGCCGCCTGGTTGAACTCCTGGTAAGCCTCCGCCTTCGTGTTCATGGCTTTGGCTTCCGCCTCGCCCTTCTTGAAGATGATCTCGGCCTCCGCCTCGCCCTGCGCGCGAATCGCTGCCGCGCGCCCTTCCGCTTCGGTCACTAGCCGCAGCTTCTCGGCCTCTGCCAGTGTCTCGATGCGTTTTCGCTCGAACTCTGCCTGTTTCAAAACCGTCGCCGTCAGCTCTCGATCGCGCCGCTGAATTTCCGCTTCCTGCACCTTGACTTCATGCTCCTTCTCTATCTGATGAATGGTCACTTCCTCGGCGCGCACCTTCTGCTGCATCACGTTTGTCTGGATCTCGTAGGCTTTGTCCGCCTGCGCCTGCTGCGCCTTCACCGCCTGCAGGTACTCGGCCTTCTTCACTTCCAGATCTCGCTGCGCCTCCGCCTGCTTGGCTTGCGAGAGCGTCTCCGCTAGAACCCGCTCCTGGTCCGCTTGCGCCTTTGCCACGGCTGCTTCCCGCGCCGCCAGTGCGCGCTTGATCGCCGTATCGCGATCCGCTTCCGCCGATGCCACGTCCGCATCGCGCTTGATTCGCGCAATGTCCGGCCGCCCCATGTTCGTGATGTATTCGTTCTTGTCGCGGACTTCTTTAATGGTGAAAGAGATGACTTCCAGCCCCATTTTGTTCATGTCATCCGCGCAGGTGGAGCGCATCCGTTCGCCCACCATCTCGGGCTGCTTCACGATCTCTTCCACCGTGAGTTGCCCGATGATCCCGCGCAGATGGCCCTCCATCACCAGCCGAATCAAACCTTCCCGCTCCTCGGGCGGCTTGGTCAGAAACTGCTCCGCCGCCGTCAAAATCGACTCGCGGTCCGATTTCACCTTAATCTGCGCCACTGCTTCCACCGTCACTGCTACGCCTTGGCGCGTGTAGAGGTCCTGTTTCGGTGCGACGTCAAACGACATCAGCTCGAGCGACAGACCCCGACAGTTTTCGACCATCGGAAAAACCACGGTTCCCGACCCCTGGACCACTCTGGTGCCGCGGAATCCGTACACGATCAAGGCTTCGTGCGGGCCCACCTTGCGATACAACTTGGCGAACACCGCCAAGATGAACAGGATCGCCAGCACCATTAAGCCGGCAATCACGACCGTCACGATCGTTGGGTCTGCCATAACATTCCCTCCAATTCGAACTCTAAGCTCTCAGCTCTAACCACGCGCCCGGTTTAGAACTTAAAGCTCTCATCACCCGCCATCTCCTCCCACGGCCTTACGTACGCGATCCCCTTCTCATACCGCGTCACCACCACTTCCGTGCCCTTCGCAATCGCATTCCCCCCCTCGCTCCGTGCACCGGAAACCCGCCGCGTTCCCTGCTGCGAATAGATCAGCTCGCCGGTCCCGCCTTCCCGGATCGGGATGCTCAGCTTACCCAGCACACCGACCATGTCGTAATCCGCCGCGTCCAGCGCCGTCTCGTTCGCCATCAGCACCCGTGCAAGAAACCAGAACACCACCGCCGACGCTCCCGCGCCGCTCAGCATCGCCACTCCCAGCGCCATCACCACCGACACGTGGTAATACCATTCCAGCAGAAACCCCGTTCCGCCAAACCATGCCAGGAAAGCCGCAATGGTGCCGAAGTTAAACCATGACAATCCGCCCGGCTGCCCGCCGCGAGCGAATGCTCCATGCCCGCCAGCATGCAGCCCGCCGCCGTGCATGTTCACGTGTGGCAGGTGGAGATGCACGCTCCCGGCCAGCAGAGCCAGCGCGCTCAGGCTAAAACCTACTAGGAAGCAGAAGAGATAAAAATCCGACCAGGTCATGATCGTTTCCTTACTTGGGGCCGCGCGGGCTGTGGCCGCAAAACCTCCATCAAGCGCTCCGCCAGCCCGGGATTCTCCAAAATCGTTCCCAGCAACAAAATGCACATGCGCGAATCGTTGTGTCGCGCCACCGTCAGCAGCGCGTGGTGCAGATCCGCGTCGCGCCCAAACCCTTCCGCCCCGCTCACCAGCCCCAAGTCCAGCTTGTCTTCCAGCACACCGACATCCGAAATCAGCTCGTTATGAAACCCTTCCGGATCGTCCACGAGATATCCCGGATGCACCCTGAAAAACCTTGCCAGCAGCATCCGCGTCGAGTTCGTCAAATGCGGCCTCGCCCCGCTCTCGATCTGCGACAGATAGCTTTGGCTGATCGACTTCCCTAGCTCCTTCTGAATCGATCGCGCCACGTCCAACTGCGACAATTCTCGACTGAGGCTCCGCAGGGTTCCTTCTACTTCCCGCAAATATCGCAGCTTCTCACCCAGCCTCATTGCGCCTGTGCCCTTACATTGCAATATGCAATATATATATTACGGATTGCAATTGAAATCAAGCGTACAATTCAACTTGTTTTTCAGTTGGTTGCACGAGAGGTCTCGATGCTTCGGTCAGGGATCCCACGAAGCCGATCAAGCGGTTTGGCCGGAGGCGGGCGCAGCGCCGGACAATCTTGAGGCGCGCCATAACGGCCTCGCGAAGATCCAGTCGCGGAGCAGTTCACCTCAACTGCGGGGGCCGACTGGAGAAAATGAGGCGCAACGCTGCCAGTGATAGCGCGCACCTCTGAGCAATCGATCCACGAACATCTGGCCACGGTCGCAAACGAGTGCCTATTCGGGAGCGATCAACGTCAGATCGGCCAAGGGATAGCTCAGCTCTTCGGAATCCCACCGCGAAATTTTTGCTTTTGACCATGACAACGAGGCTCGCCAGAGATGCGCGTCCTTGGCCGCCCACAACGGCGTGCGAGAGCCCATCAAATTGGGAAGACTGGCACACACCAAGTTCTGAAATGAGATCGCAGACGCCACGACCGTTATACTATGTGACATCGAAGGAGCAGAAATCGAACTCATTGACCCCCTGGCATTCACTTCGTGCCCGATGCTTCTCCGCGGCTCATGATTTTCCCCGGGCGAGGAGCTCCGGATTCTATGATCGAGAAATTTCGTAATACGCATCGAATTGTCGTAAACGCACTAGTACGACTGACTCATAAACCCCGCGCGACTTGTGCGGAACTGAGAGAACTATTACGTGCCGAGAGCATAGAGGTCGGCGACAAAATGCTCGAGTTCATCGCTGATGAGGAGGCGCCATCGCGGATCCGCTGGCTCTATACGCTCCCTTTAAATCGCGCCTCGCCCTCGCAACTCGGTGAATGTCGGTAGTTGCCGTATCAGGAGAATCGAGCACATGCCGGTTAGAGGCATCGAGTCCTTGATCGAGTCGACGCTCGACCGTCGGTGCGTTGCAGGACCGTGGCACCACACGACGCCGCTGAGCGGGGCCGAACCAACAAAAAAAGCCACGTCCTACGCAGACTTCGCGGAGCCATTCCACTAGAACCCGCATTTGGCCGTATCTGCATAGGACTTTATTGTGCAGTCGGCCTTGATCATGACACTGGCGGGAGCCATGACCACGACGGTGGTGGTTTTCGGCATGTGCTCCATGATCAACTCGTTGATCTGCTCTGTCAGAATGTTCATGTACGCC